>JBKHIL010000274.1:0-3484 GCA_046538645.1 Desulfovermiculus sp. | reverse complement strand
GCCCGCGATTCATGTATTCGGCTGTGGTCACGTTCCAGAGCATGGCAGATCCTTTAGAACCAGTTACTGTCCACAAAAGACAGGTCTTCGTGTTTGGCCACAACATCTTCTATGGTTTCCGGAAAGACCTCCTTGCCTCCCAGGCTGAGGATCAGATCAATGACCTGCGGCTTGTGCGGCAGATGATAGAGGGCGGAACGCACTTCCTGGGTCAAGGTCCCTCCGGCCCCGTAGGAGACCGCCCGGTTCAAAACGATGATCCGGGGACAGGTACCAACAGCCTTTACCAGATCGGCCTGGGGAAAGGGGCGGATGAGGCTCAGCTTGATCAAGCCGACTTTATGCCCCTCCCGGCGCAGGGAGACCAGGGCCTCGCGCACGGTGCCAGTCAGCGCCCCGGTGATGACCAGGATGATCTCGGCGTCTTCAGTCTGCACACACTCCAGAGGAGAATGTCTCCTTCCCACATGCCGGGCCAGCAGTTCGCTGCCCTGGGCCAGGGTCCTGGGCACGGTGCGCATGGTCTTGGCCAGGGATTTCCGCAATTGATAGAAGTTGTCCGGGGTGGCTGCAGCCCCGAAACTGTGCGGATTGTCGGGATCCAGCAAGTAGGGCGGGTCATAGGGAGGCAAAAAGGCGTCCACATCCTCATGAGCAGGCAGGCTGAGCTGCTCCATGGTGTGGGAAAGAATGAAGCCGTCGATATTGACCATAACCGGGAGCATGATCTTTTCCGTGAGCCAGGTGGCCAGGATGATGTTGTCCAGGGCTTCCTGGGCCGTCTCGCAATAGATCTGGACCCAGCCGGTGTCCCGCTGGGACAGGGAATCGCTCTGGTCGGCCCAGATATTCCAGGGCGCGCCCAAGGCCCGGTTGGCGTTGACCAGGACCAGGGGAAACCTGGAGCCGGCCACCCAGTGCAGCATCTCGTGCATGAGGGCCAGGCCGTGGGAGCTGGTGGCGGTAAAGGCCCGGCAACCGGAGGCCGCAGCCCCGTAGCAGGCGGCAATGGCCGACATCTCGGACTCTACTTTCACGTATTGGCTGTCCAGCTCTCCGGAATCGACCATGGTGGACAGGGTCTCCACAATATGGGTCTGGGGGGTGATGGGATAGGCGGCAATCACGTCCGGCCGGCACAGCTTGACCCCATGAGCCACGGCATCGCTGCCCAAAAGCATCTCCCTGGTGGATCGGTCTGCGGCGTCTTTTGGCATTTACACATCCTCCTCCATCTCGATCACTCCCCGCGGGCAGACAGCGGCGCACAAGCCGCAGCCCTTGCAGTGCTCGGCATCAATATGCACCCGGGGATCATCTTCCGGGGACAGACTGATGGCCACATCCGGGCAGAAGAACCAGCAGATCCCGCATCCGGTGCAGCTGCCGCATTGCAGGCATCTGGAGGCGGCCTGCTTTGCCTCCTGATCTCTGAGTCCGGAATGGATCTCGCTAAAGCCGGACTTACGGGTACTCAAGTCTCTTTGCCCCGGAACCAGGGGCGGCTCTTTGGGCAGGTAATCAAGACAGGGGCTGGTCTTGGAAACCACGGGCACCTGCGGATCACAACTGTCCAGTCTCCGGGCTAAAACCGGGTCCACGCATTGCAGAATCTCCAGGGCCGCCTGCCGTCCGCTGGCCATGGCCTGGACCACAGTAGCCGGTCCCAGTAAGAGGTCACCGCCGCAAAAGACACGTTCATGATCAGGCACCTGCATGTGAGCCGCCTGGCCGGCGGCGACCACCAGCCGGTCCACCTCCAGGCTTTTGGCTTCTTCGCCGGCCACAATACGTCCTTCCTGGGGCTTTGCTTGTGCACACAAAATTCGCAGCCGGCCGTTTTCTTCTTTGACCCGGCTGACCACAAGCCGCTCATGCAGGTTCACTCCTTCTTCCAGGGCCTGAAGTTTCTCCTCCTCGTAGGCCGGCATCTCAGCAAAGCTGCGGCGGTAAATGATGTCCACCCTTTTCCCCAGCCGGATAAGGGATCTGGCCGCATCCACGGCTGCATTGCCTCCTCCGATGACGGCAAAGCCCTCGGCCTCGATTTTTTCTTCCCTGTTGATCCGCCGCAAAAGATCCAGACCGTCAATGATGAGCTTGGATTCCGGCAGCTCGGACGGCCGGACCGAAGACCACAGCCCTGGGGCACAGAAGAGATAGTCGAAATTCTGGACAAGGGAGGGAATGTCGGATTCCGGAACCGGATGTTCCAGATGCAAATCAATTCCCAGGGAATCGGTCAAATTCTGTATTTCCCGGGACAGGATGTTTTTCGGCAGGCGGTAGGCGGGAATCCCGTAGCGAAGCAGTCCTCCGGGTTCAGGGTCCCGCTCAAAGATGCTGACCTGGAGTCCGGCTGCAGCCAGGAAATAGGCGGCACTTAAGCCCGCCGGTCCGCTGCCCACCACGGCCGCCTTTTCCGGCCGCAGGACGTCCGGCTTCGGAAATGGCCGATCCAGGCCAAAGTCTCCCAGAAACCGTTCTACACAGCCGACCAGGACTTCCTGATCATGTCCGCCCCGCCTGCATTCCTGCTGGCAAAAATTGGGGCACACCCGGCCGGTAACCGCAGGCAGGGGGTTATACAGGCGCAGGATGGACAGGGCCCTGTCCATCTCCTCCTGGGCTACAGCCTGCATCAGGCCGGGAATATCGTTCCCCAGCGGACAGGCCTTGCGGCAGGGAGACAGGCGGTTTTGCAGGACAGGGCGAAAGAACTTCCAGCTCCCGGTCAGGTTGGTATCTGTGGTGGTCAGAGAGATTGGGGCTTCCCGAAGATCTCCCGGAGCGACCACGCTTTCCTGGTTGACAGCTTCCATCTACGCCTCCATAAAATTTTGTCCAGGGACAAAATTTTATTTAGTGTTCTTGGTGGACGAAGACACGCTGCGTCCTTCCGCATAGACCCCTATAGGGGGATATCTGTCACGGCTTTAGTGTTTGGTCATAGGCCTTTTGCAGGGCCTTTTTATTGCCCTCCAGATTGCTGGGAATGAAGTGAGGCAGGGCCTGGAGCAGACTCTCGACATCGATGAGCCCGCTGACCTTGGCAAAGGCGCCCAGAATCGGGGCGTTGACCAGGGGCATGGTCTGAGATCCCAGGCCGAACTCCAGGGCAACAGCACTGACATTGACCGTGACCACCCGGCAGGATTCCTGCAAGTCCGGATATTGGGAGGGAGGCTTGTCGCTGTTGATGAGCAGGATCCCCTGCGGATTGATCCCAGAGGTCACATCCACGGTCTCGGCCAGCTTGGAGGACAGGACCAGGACATGGTCTGGAGAGACGACCTGGCTGCGCAAGGTGATCGGGGCGTTTGAGACCCGGACAAAGGCGGCGACAGGGGCGCCACGCCGTTCAGCCCCAAACGTGGGAAAGGACTGAGCGTATTGCCCCTTTAAAAAAAAGGCATAGGACAAAATTTGGGAGGCAATGACCGCCCCCTGCCCCCCGCGCCCGTGAATACGGATTTCCAGCATG
>JBKHIL010000273.1:0-3502 GCA_046538645.1 Desulfovermiculus sp. | reverse complement strand
GTCCTGCTTGATCCTGACCGCTGAATTATTGTATTCTTGCACCATAAGATATCAACCAGCTCATGACTGGGGGAACTTATGGACCAGAGCACAATGGCACGGCAAAGAAAATGGTCCCTTTTACTCCTTGCTGCCTGCATGGCCTTTATGCTCAGCGGGATGAGTATGCCAATGGCCTCCGGCGGAAAAAGCCAGGGAGGAAACCAAACCTCTGACTGGCAGCCTCCACGCTTTTCCGAGCTCCAAGAGGCTCGGGAACGCATGGTTCAAAATCAGATAGTTGAGCGCGGCCTGGATACGCCGGACTCGGCGTCCAAAAGGGTTTATGACGCCATGCGGCACGTCCCCAGGCACTTATTCGTGTCTGAGCAGCATCGCAATGCTGCCTATGCCGATCGGCCCTTGCCCATTGGTTCAGGGCAGACCATATCCCAGCCGTATATCGTGGCCCTGATGACTGCCAAGCTCAGTCTTGAACCCGGGGACAAGTCCTGGAGATAGGCACAGGGAGTGGATATCAGGCTGCAGTCCTTTCTGAAATAACCCCTTATGTGTACAGTGTGGAGATACTCAAGCCCCTGGCTGAAAAAGCAAAAAAGCGGCTCTCTGAACTGGGATATGATGTCGTTACGGTCCGCACAGGTGACGGATACTATGGGTTTGAGGAACATGCCCCTTTTGACGGCATCATCGTCACCTGTGCCGCCGGGCATATCCCCCCGCCACTACTCAAGCAACTCAAAAAAGGAGGGACCATGGTCGTCCCCATTGGGGGCGCTTTTGAAGTCCAGAGACTGACCCTGGTAACCAAGGACGAAGACGGGGAGATACGCACCAAAGCCCTTATGCCCGTTCGCTTTGTGCCCATGACCGGTGAAATGAGCTCCTGACTGTGGATAATATGCAGCAAACACCCATTTCTCAGTCCCGGGAAGAGCTGCCCCTGTGGCGGGCCAATGTAACCGTATTTCTGATATCCGCCGCGATCATCGCCCTGGAGCTGGCCCTCATGCGCTGGCTCTCAGTCACCACCTGGTACCATTTCGCCTATTTGGTCATAAGTACGGCCCTTTTAGGCTTTGGGGCCAGCGGAACCTTTCTGACTCTGGTCGGCCGGCGAATGCTTCCTCAATTCCGGAGCTGGATTTTCTGGCTTCTTTTGGCCTTTGCCCTTTCTGCCGTTCTTTTCTGTCGTTTCGGGCGAATCATCCCTTTAAATCCCCAATATCTGCTCTACAGCCTGGAGCAAGCAGCCTGGGCCGGAGTCTATCACCTCTTTGTCATTTTGCCTTTCTTTTTGGGCGGAATGATTATCGGTCTCTTCCTCATGCGCTTTAAGGATCGCGTGTACCGCGTGTACGGCGCAAACCTGATCGGCAGCGGTATCGGAGGAGCTCTGATTACTGCCTGCATGTTCGCCTGCGATCTGCCGGATCTGGTATATATTGTTGCCGCCACGGCCATCCTTGCCGCCTTTATAAGCGGGCCGGGAGGAGAGAGGCCCACAAACGGCAGGCGGTTTTTGGAACCAAAAGCCTTTTTGCCCTTGCTTTTTATCCTCTATCTTGGAGTGGATTGGACCCTGTTCCCCATGTCCATAAACGTCGATCCCTACAAGCCCCTGGCCACCATGAAGCGCTGGGAAGCCCAGGGCGATGCCCGGCATGTGTTGACTCGCAACGGCCCCAGGGCCCGTATCGACGTTTACTCCTCGCCCCGCCTGCATCAGACCCTGTTTGCCGGCTTGACAGCCAAAGCTCCCCCACCCGAGCAAATGATGATCTTGGAGGATGCATCTCCCTCAGGCGTGGTTTACCGTATCAACGGGCCGGAGCAGGCCGGAATCCTGGATCATACCCCCATGTCCGTAGCCTATAGGATGGTGGAGAAGCCCCGGGTCCTCTTGCTGGACGAGGTAGGGGGAACCAATGTCTGGCTGGCCAGGCGTTTTGGTGCCGCTCATATAACGGTTGTGCAGCGAAATCCCCAGCTGATCCACATAATGCAGGAGGCCCTGTCCGATCGGAACGGCGATGTCTTTTCCCTGCCCGATGTGACTGTGGTCAACGCAGATCCGCGGAATTTCCTGCATCAAAATACAAAGAAGTTCGACATCATCCACCTGGGAGGAACCGAGGCTCTGAGTGCAGCCTCCGGGGGCACCCGTTCCCTGCACGAAAACTACCTTCTGACCAATGAAGGCTTCCAGCTGTGTTTGAACAGCTTGAGTCCAAACGGGCTTTTGACCGCTACCACCGGCACCCAGACTCCGCCCCGGGATTCCATTAAGCTGCTGGCCACTGCCACCGAAGCCCTGGAAGATCTGGGTACAGCCGAGCCCTCATCCCACCTGGCCCTGTTCAGCAATTATCTGGCGGCAACTGTTCTGGCTTCCAAAAACCGATTTTCTTCTGACATGGGCCGCAAATTGACCGAAGCCTGCAACGAACTGCGCTTGGATAGGCAATGGCATCCCCTTGCGGACCGCAAAGAGGAAGATCATCAGATACATACCGATGAAGGCCAGGATGGATCCTACTTACAGGATGCGGCCGCTATGCTGTTTTCTGATCATCGGGATCAATTGTATGACCAGTGGGTATACAATATCCGTCCGGCAACAGATCAAAGCCCGTATTTTCATAATTTCTTCAAATGGGAATCCCTGTCTTTTTTCATCAAGACCTATGGGAAGCGCTGGTTGCAGCGGATGGAGCTGGGGTATGTAATCTTGGTCATCACCATTCTGGAGGTCATAATTTTAGGCGGGATCTTGATCTTACTCCCTTTAGTCAAACTGAAAAGGGTTTCTTCTGGTCAGAAAGGAAAGCTGGCTACCCTGATCTATTTTTTATGTCTGGGATTGGCTTTTATGAGTCTGGAAATGGTCTTGATACTGCACTTAAACCGTTTTCTGGGTGATCCTATGTATTCAGCCATGGGCGTGATCACCGCTTTTCTGGTCTTTAGCGGCCTCGGTAGCCTGGCTGGGCAGGGCCGGCGTCTTCAACCTGGACAGCGTATCTGGCTGGGTGTGGGAGGAATATCCTGCTACATGTTGTTGTATTGGCTCTTTGCGGATACGGTGCTGAGCGAATTGGCCCTTTTTCCTCCACTCACGCGCATAACTCTGGTCATTTCGGCCATAGCTCCTCTGGCCTTTTGCATGGGATGGCCCTTTCCCAGCGGAATAAGCATATTGCGCCAAAGTGCTCCGGACTTAATCCCCTGGGGCTGGGGTATTAACGGCTTCGCCTCCGTGGCCGCCCCGCCGGCGGCGGTTCTTTTGGCTACAGCATGGGGATTTCCCCAGGTCTTGGGCCTGGGGGTCGGACTCTACCTGGCCGCCGCGCTTGCCAGTATGTTCATGCCCGGCAGGATCTCACATTGACCAATAGGTATTGGTCACCACTCAACAACGCCTTAAATCCCCTCCTTGACAAGGGGATTAAGGCGTGATGGGGAAAATGCTTTTTACACAATTATTCTTCGACGTCACTGC
>JBKHIL010000272.1:0-3509 GCA_046538645.1 Desulfovermiculus sp. | reverse complement strand
CATGCCTATCATCCGGGATAATCTCCAGGCTTATCTAAATGGACGAGTGGAAGAGATGCGAAATGTTTATCAGCCGGAACAAGGGTACTGATTCCATCCACATAAGAGCATGTCACCGCAGGCTGATCACCGCCCACTCGCGGGACTCAGCCACGTCCCGTAGCTTGCGGTCTGGATCCACGGCCACCGGATGCTCCGCCAGCTCCAAAAGAGGCAGGTCGGTGTGGGAGTCGGAGTAGCAGAAGCTGCCGTGCAGAGAGTGGCCGGTGCGGTGCATCCAATCTTGGAGCTTGAGGGGTTTATTGGCTCCAAAGCAGGGGATGCCCTCCAGCTTTCCGGTCAAACGATTGTCCTTTTTCTCCAGATCCGTGGCCAGGAGATATTCAACCCCCAAGAGCCGGGCTATAGGTTCTGTGATCAGTCGCGCGGTGGAGGTTATAATGACCAGGGTCCGGCCCTTACTTCTATGTTCAGCCAAAAGTTTCTCGGCTTTGGGCAGGCGCATGGGCTGTATCATGATCTGCATAAACTCCCGGCGCAGCTCTTCGAGTTCATCCAGGTCAAAGCGAAGCAAAGGTTGGACCATGAACTCAATGTATTTGGCAATATCCAGCTTTCCGGCCAGGTATTCCCGATAAAATTGATCGTTGCCCTCCTGGTAGTCCAGGCCCACAATACCTTTCCGGGCCAGAAATTCACCCCAGGCGTGGTCTGAATCTCCGTTGAGCAAAGTGCTGTCTAAATCGAAAATGGCAAGAACCATGCAGTATGTCCTTCTTTCACAGGTCGGTGCGGATCCCCTCTTTGCCGGCTAATTGACTGAGGAAATCGTCCAAGACAGTGTACATCTGGTGAACGCTCTCAATAACCACGTGTTCATTTTCCGAGTGCTGGCTCATTTCCCCTTCAGCACCCCAGACAATCCCAGGAATATTATGTTCAGAAAGGAAACGGGCATCACTGGATCCATGCTCAAATCCAAAAGTTACATTCTGTAATCTCTCTTGGAGTATATCCATGTATGGGGAATGTCCGCTATGAAAGAGAGGTTCTTTCATTTCTACGCTGATATCACCCCGGACTGTCTGGCGGATGGAGGCTATAAGCTGGTCTGGATCATCGTCTTCCGTATACCGGATATCAAAAACTGCTTCAGCAAATTCAGGGACTTGATTATGTGAACTCCCGGCATGGATGGTGCCGAAGTTGATGGTCCGATGCCAGTGATCAGGGGCGTGATGGTCCAGATCGGCAAACAGGGTGCGCATGGCCTGGTAATCCTGGATCAAGGCATCAATGGCGTTTGTTCCCAGCCATGGTCTGGCCCCATGAGCAGCCTTGCCCCGGGTGGTGAGCTTCAGCTTGATGACGCCTTTTTCTTTGACGACCACCAAGTTCGGATTCCCTCCATCCAGAGCGATGCAAAAATCGGTTTGAAAATGCTGCAAGGCAAATCTGGCCCCATTGAATCCTCCGGCTTCCTCATCGCCGGTAATCAAGAGACCAAAAGGCACAGCGCTTTGATTGAGTCCTTGTTTTCTGGCTTGCGCCAAATGCGAGGTAAAGAGGACCAAGCCCAGGGCCACGGCATACTTGTCGTCTATGCTTCCCCGGCCATACAGACGGCCGTCTTCTTCAAAGGGAAAGAAGAGATCATCCGGACCATCCACTACATCAATATGGCTCATCAGAGTGACGGGTGCAAAATCAGGCCGGGGCAGGACAAGGAGAGAGGGGACATAGTCGTGATTGAGGCGCTGAAAATAAACATCGTGTGCAATCAGATACTCTTGAATAAAGTCCATGCACCGATGGATCTCCTCTGGGTTGGCATGCATGGTTTGAAATCGAATGAGCTCTTTGGTCAATGATATGACGTCAGGAGTCATGATCCATTGTCCTCCTCAATGGGATTTTTGAGATAACGACTATAGCTGTCATACGTGTATATTGCCGCCAATGGGTTGTGCCCCAGGATTCTATCTTTGACCGCTAAGACCGTGCACATGCCCTGGGCATGCTTTGTGACCAGTGCATCGTGACCGACACAGAGACCGAGGAGAATATTGAGCTGGGTCTGTTCTGCATTCAGAATAAAGGCCTGGAGGATGGGGTTGCACATGCTCTCATCAGAAGACTGCATATCAATCTGGTTTTGCTGTTCGAGACCGAGCTCAGCCTTGGACACTCGGCCAACTTTGCATAAAACAGAGATGGTTTCAAAGCCATTGGTCTCCAGTATGCGATGCACAATCGCCGCTTCCTGGCAGAGACCTGCGCAAAATACGAGTCCCAATCTGGTATACCCTAAGCGGCGGGCAAACTCTACTGTTTCCACAATCCGGGGCTTGACAGGCTTTATACGGGCTCGACCCTGATCCCGATGTGTATATCCGGCTGCTTCCTGCAGGGAAGCTTGCCGGGCGAACTCAAAGACGTGAGGATCTTTCAAAGAGGAAAGGGCCTTTTTTTTGAGACGGGTCTGGTAAAGGGTGGGGCAGTTCTCAGGCCCTTTGCCTTGCGGATTCATACAGATCCGTTCAGACAAGTCAAAGGGACAGAGGGCGCAAGTCGGAGACTCTTGGTTCATGATGTTTCTCTTGGTGTGTGTTGTTCAAGCGGGCCATGCATCATGGATCCCGTGGCCGAGGATATTGATGGCGGGGATAAAATACGGAGCCGGAAGGCCAGCGGAGCTGGCCGGTTGATGAGGTGCGATGAAAAGTGTCCGATGTGGTGCAGGAGCATAAACACGAGACATGCCGCTTTAAAAGTCATTGTCCGGCCAATCGGATGCGGCGGTGATAGGCGACAGAGATGAAGAAATAATATGCTGGATAGGCCAGAGAGATCAAGGTCAAGGCTTTTACCCATTCAGCATTGAGGTAAAGGCAGACAATTCCGTAGACTATACCATAGAGTCCGGTCAGGGGCAGGGTGGCCTTTTTCAGCCATCTGGTTTTGGAAGGATAGATATAGTGTATAGGGATGAAGACGAAAAGTGACAAGGCCAGCAGGAGGACCACACTTATCCAGGTGGGGGGAGTGAGGACATACAGGTAGAGGATGACTACATTCCAATATGATGGAAATCCAACAAATGACTCTTCAGTCTTGGCATTATCCTGGCTAAATCCATATGCACTGGCCAGCAGGGGCAATACGGCTGTCCATTCCCAGGGTGATGGCAGGACGTCAAAGACAACCAAGGCCAGACAAGGCAAAAAGACATAGGTGATGAAGTCAATGAGATCGTCCAGTCGCCGGCCGTCAAAGTGGGGCAGAATCTCTTTGACTCCGAAATGCCGGGCCAGGAGTCCGTCAGTGGAGTCGATGACAATTGTTACCCACAGGGAGACAAAAAAAAGTCGCACATCCGAGGCGACCAGGGCCATGGCAGCGGTAAAAGCAAACAAAAGGCCCAGGCTGGTATATATATGGACGCCGGTGGCGATTATTTTCTTTCCATGCATATTGAAATCCCATCCTCCAATGTCTTGATATGTATT
>JBKHIL010000271.1:0-3510 GCA_046538645.1 Desulfovermiculus sp. | reverse complement strand
GCTGAAAAGGAGGTAGAGAGGTATGGCTGAATATAAAATCAGCGGAGTCAAGATTGAGAATGTTCAGGGAAACATTGCCCAGCAGACGGACATGGATGCAGTGGTCAATGCAGCCAATGCCCAACTCAGGATGGGCGGAGGCGTGGCAGGTGCGCTTCACCGGGCTGCCGGACCGGGTCTTGAACAGGAGTGCAGACCACTGGCCCCCATTCAGCCAGGGCAGGCAGTTATTACTGGTGCACACAACCTTCCTAACAAAAAGGTGATTCATTGCCTTGGTCCTGTGTATGGGCAAGACAAGCCCTCTGATCAGCTTTTGGCCAGCTGCTATAAAAATGCCCTGCAGCTGGCTGATGAATGGAGTTTAAAATCGATTGCTTTTCCTGCTATTTCTTCAGGAGCATTCGGCTATCCCCTTGAGGTAGCGGCCAGGATCGCAATCCAGTCAGTTCTTGGTCAAATCCCCGGTCTTTCATCAGTTCAACATGTCCGTTTTGTTCTTTTCAGCCAGGCTGATAACCAGGTGTATGACCATCTCTTGCAGGAGCTTGCAGGTCAGGTAGGCAGCAAATAAAACAGGATGACGCGGGGATCCATGAACAAAGGCTCTGATTTCAACTGTGCTGATGTAGACAATATCTCCCGGATATATTTTGATAAAAGCGATTATGATCTGCTGCGCCTGGTGAATGAGGTGTATAGTCAGCGCACACTTCCGGATTATAAAGAGCTTCTGGCTCCATATCTGCACCCCCACGGGATCAAGGAGATGGCTGCTCCCAGGGCCCTGCGCATTGCTTATCCTGTTATCCAGCTTTTGGGGTCCCTGGAGAGCGGACAGGCTCAGGACAGGATCAAGGCCCTGTGCTCGCTCCGGGATGAGGTCCTGTATACCTCCCATGGTCCTCTGCGCATCAACTCGGCCAGGGTCCTGATCGAGATTATGAAGAACCTGGTCCGCAGCCATGGGGATTGCCGCCGCCAACTGGAACTGGCCCGGGATTTTTCAGCTGTGGCCCATGGCAAACCCAGACAGGTCAGGGCCCAGCTCAAGAAGTACCACTTGCTGGAAATGCCGGAAGAATGGAATCAGGTGGCCTTTGATGAGCATGTACATGATGTTAATACCACCGGCCGCAAGTCTCCGACCCACCTGATTATGGATGCGTGGATCAAGGGTATCCGCAGGCTGACGGTCATTCATTATAACTATGTGTCCCGGGAAGCGGCATCCGAACTCTTGGAAGCCGCGGCCATCATGGATATTCAAGTCAGAATCGGTATTGAATTCAGCGTCTTGTTCAGGGATAAGCAAATCCGCATGGTATGGGTTCCAAGAGGATTGCGCGACTTTTCCGGCTTTGTAGAATTTTTGCTCAGTCCGCGGATCCGCGATTTTATGCTTCAGGGCAAAAAGGTCCTGGATCGAAATCGTGAGTATGTGCTGCGTTTATTGCACTCCTTTAATCGACATCATTTGACACATCTGAACCAGAGATTGGACATTCATTTGTCAGCATTGGATGAAACCAGTTTCTTGAACTCAATAGGTCAGGGCCAGATCTCAGTTCTGCATTTGGCCAAATATATTCAGGAGCTCATAGGCCGGGAGCTGGAAGATAAAGCAGCTGATCAGGACAATGTGCAGCCACAGCCGATTGAAACTCAAGCTGCCGGGTATGTGGCCGGGCTGGATATTTACGATATTGTCGACCAGTACTTAAGCCCAGCTCATAATCCGGATGTCCCGGATATCTTCAGCGGAGATGATCTGCCTGAGCTCTTGACCCTCAGCCCTGCTCAGTTGAGTTTTAAGTTGCACGGACTGCACCCCAACTCGGATATAATCCTTAACCTTTGTGATTTGCAGGCCCAGGATGTGGCAGAGCTGCTGTATGATTGTCAGGGCCTGATCACCCACCTGGAGATACTGAACCTGAAAAATCAGGTTTTAGGCCGAGAGTATGATCAGGAACGGATCATCAAGCTGCAGCGGGCCTTGAATGCCGGTAATGTGATCAAGCTCAAAAAATACCTCAGTCAATTTATCCAGGAAATAAAGAGTGATACAGACCCAAGTGGAAGAAAGCAAAAGCTTGTAGACATCCTGTGCGAGATATCCACTTTTCAGTCTTTTTATCGGGATCGTTCCTTACAGGGGTGTATCGGGACCGACTCTACCGGGCAGTCAGGCAGGGTATATGGAATGGGACTGGTCCTGGCTGAATCTTTGCCGAAAAAGGCCCAAAGAGAGCTCCAAACCCGGAGCAGGCAAAGACATGCCCGTAAGAATCTGGCAGTTGGGGTTCGCTCATATTTTCGAGACTCCTTTCCTCCGAAAACAAATTTTCCGGGGAATACATCTGTGTTCAACTTTCTGCGCAGTATTCCCGGTTTGAAGCGCCTGGGGAGACAGCGAAAGCGGCAGTGGGTGGTGGATGATTATTTTCTCCTTGGAGCAAAAAAAAGTAATATCTACACCCTGGGTGGTGTGCGCAGCAGAAATGATACGCAGGAGAATAGACCCAATGGCTTTAAGCAGTGGTGGAACTATCTCAACACCAAACTAAGGATTGCTGCCAAGATAGCTCTGGGCTTCATTCCTGCTTTTCTCACTTTTTTCTTCAGCCAGGATTGGTGGTTGCTCACGTATTTCGGGGCCCTGATCTGGTTTGGCATTACCGGGGTCCGAAATGTTATTCAGTCCGTACTGGCCTGTGGAGGCATCAACAGACCCTCCTTGATCAAGTGGAACAATTATGTCAGCTGGGACCGGCTGGCCGATTCCCTGATGTTTACCGGATTTTCCGTTCCCTTGCTTGACTATGTGGTCAAAACCCTGACCCTGGACCAGGGGTTTGGGGCCACTGTGGGCACAGATCCTTTACTGGTTTATGCCGTGATCTCCCTGGTCAATGGAATGTATCTGTCCACTCACAATTTTTTCCGCGGACTGCCCCGGGGAGCGGTGATCGGGAATTTTTTCCGCAGCGTGTTGTCCATCCCCCTGGCCCTGATCCTGAACTGGATGGCCGGAGGAATACTTGGTCTTTTTGGTGTGGCCGGAGTGCAAGCGATTTTGCAGCAGTGGGCGGCTATTATCTCTAAGCTGGCCTCAGACAGCGTGGCCGGGATCATCGAAGGCCTGGCTGACCGGGCAGCATATATCCAGCGCAGGGTAATGGATTACACAAGCAAGTTCCAGCATCTGTTTAATACCTTTGATCAGCTGGAGCGGATGTTTCCCATGGACGATGTCTTGTCCATGCTGGAGTCCACCAAGGAGCTCATGCAGAGCATTGAATATGAAAAACGGGAAATGGTGAACATTGTTATAGTCAATGCCCTTGATCTCTTATATTTCTGGATGTATCAACCCCGGGCCAGAGGGGTTCTCAAACAGCTGTTCAAACAGATGACTCGGGAAGAACGGATGGTTATCTTACTTTCCCAGCATGTCCTGTTCCGGGAAAAGCAAATCAGCAGGCTTCTGCTGGACGGTTTAATGGG
>JBKHIL010000270.1:0-3511 GCA_046538645.1 Desulfovermiculus sp. | reverse complement strand
ATCTGCAAGTTCGCCACTCAGACCAAACCGCCCTGGGGTATGCCGTCGGGAGGTATCCTGGATATTTCTCCTGTGGTAAATGGTGAACCTCTTTTGGATCTGGTCAATATCTTCGACTTTCTGCCCGACAACTGGTGCAGCTGGCCCAACACATACCACCGGGTTCAGGCCGTGGAAAACGGCCCGGAAAGGGGTGTGATCCGCGTGGAACGAGACTGGGGCGATGTGCACCTGGTTACTGAGTATACATTGGCCCAGGGCCAAAATGTCATCTCTGTATCCACCAGCATGACCAATGCCGGGAACCATGCCCTGGAAGATATCCAACCCGGGTATACTCTGTACCTCAAAGGCGGATATATGTTCACCCCGCCCGGACTGGAGGGGATCAAGGAGGGCCAGGCGGATGGTGCCCGGACCTTAAGCTTTATCGGTTATGACCACACATGGTGCATCGCCCTGCATGCCCCGTATGTCAAATACATTGATCATTTTGGCCAGGATATGTTCGGCCTTCTCAGTTTGGCCCCAAAAGAGACCAAGAGTGTGCAGGCCTGGATTCAGGTCTGTGCTCACAGCAATATTTCCAAAGTCTGGGATTTTGAGCTTGAACAGAGGGATCTACCCCGGGGAAGCCTGCAGGGCAGGGTCCTTGATCAGGCCGGGCAGGCGGTTGCCGAACCTTATGTGGTGGTGGAACAAGATGGTCACGTCCTGACCTGGGCCCAGGGCCGGGATGGCAGCTACTCACTCTCTCTGCCCCCGGGTGAGTACAAGGCGCATGCAACGGCCAGGCACTTCAGTCAAAGTAAGACTGAAAAAATCTGTATAAGTGAGCATCAGCGCACAGAACAGGATTTTTGGGGCCTGCAGTCTCCAGCCCGATTGACATTTCAGGTCTTGGACACACGGGATCGGAGTCCTTTGGACGCCCGGATAGATATCGTCCAGGGACCGGCCCCGGTGATCGGCTTTTTGGGAGAGTCCCGCTATTTTACCGAACTGAAGAACAAAGGGCAGGCCGAATTGACCATTCCGCCGGGGGAATATGTATTTTCCATTTCCCATGGAGGGGATTTTCTCTGTCTGCCCCGGGAAGTATCTGTCTCCTTGCAGGCAGAGGATGAGCGTCATCTGGATGTGGAGCTGGAGATTATGGTGCGTCCCGCTGAACAGGGATGGTACTGTGCCGATACGCATCACCATGGAGACGTTCTGGACGGGGTGACCTCGCCGGAGTTTGTTCTTCGTTCCCAGCTGGCCAACGGGCTGGATATAGCTCTGCTCAGCGATCACGACGCCACTGTAAAAAATGACCTCATGGCCGCTTTGGCTGCCGCGCGAAATGTGCCTTTCATTCCGGCCATGGAAATATCTCCGGCCTGGGGGCATTTCAATATTTATCCGCTTGACTCGGGCAGAGAGCTGGGGTTGGATCCGGGATCAAGCACGGCGGAAGAGATATTTGGCCACGCTAGGGACCTGGGGGCGGAAGTTATAGTTATCAACCACCCCTACAGCACCTATGGCTATTTCCGCAGCCTGGACCTGGGGGTTGCCCCGGGCGGGTATGTGGATAACTTCGATCTTTTGGAAATCAATTACCAATATCCGGTAGAGCAGACCCTGCACAAGGCCTGGGAACTCTGGAACCAAGGACAGGCTGTGTATCTTACGGCCGGAACAGACACCCACAGTGTATGGCAGGATACCAGCGGAGCGGTGCGCACGTATGTAAATATCCAGGGTCAACTCACACCTTCGGCGATTATCGCCGCACTCAAAGCCGGCCGGTCTTTTGTGACCTATGGCCCCTTGATCTTTCCAAATGTTTTGTTTGGCCAGACAGTAAAAATAAATAGGGGAGAAGAGCTTTCTTTAGACTTTGACCTGGCTGCGGTGCATGGCCTCAAAGAGGTGCAACTCATCAACAACGCAGAGATCGCAGAAAGACTTGAGCTGGATAGAAGTGAAAAAAAACGGCAGGTCCGGTTTTCAGTCCGCCCGGAGCAGGATTGTTGGTACTCCCTGGTTGTTGTCGATGCGAAAGGCAACCGGGCCTTGAGCAATCCGGTGTGGATCAAAACAACATGGTGAATACCGTGGAAACTCATTTCCCGAGTCTCCAAGTGTTCTGGTATCTTCAAATTCTATACTTAAGGAGTGTTTGATGGCTAGTGGCGAACAGTATTCTCTGACCGGAATTTACCGCTATGAATGGATTTTTGGCCCGGGATTTCTGGGGTATGGCGAGCCCCAGGTGACCAGGGAGATTATAGGTACAATGAACTGGTCTCCAGGCACCCGGGTTTTGGATGTGGGAAGCGGCCTGGGTGGACCAGCCTTTTTGATGGCCTTGGAATACAAGGCCAAGGTGAGCGGGGTGGACCTGACCCAGCAGATTGTGGACATTGCCACCCAGCGCCAAAAGGAAAAAGGCATTTCCAATGTTTCATTTTATCAAGGCGATATCCATGAGATGAACTGGGATGAGGGATCTTTTGACGTCATCTGGAGCAGGGAGACTCTGCTGCATGTTCCTGATAAGGACGCCCTGTTTCAGAAGTTCTTCCGTTGGCTGGCTCCGGGCGGGGCAGTGATGATTACTGACTATGCCCGCAGGGTCGGACAGGGAAGCGAAAAGTTTGAGTGTTACATCCAGGAGTCTGGATATCCCCTTCTGGAGCTGGAAGAATACGCGGATCATATCCGGCAGGCCGGGTTTGCGCAGGTCACCGTCCAGGATCAGACCGATTATCTGATTTCCATCCTTCAGGATCAGCTGAAAAAACTTGATTCGCGCAAGGATGAATTCATTTCCAAATTCTCAAAAGAGGACTACGAGTATCTCCGCTCCCGCTGGCAGCTCAAGCTGGACTGCTGTCAGGACGGAGACATGAAATGGGGCTGGTTTTCCGCCCGTCGGCCACAGAAGTAAGCCAGAGTGCTTTGCGGCGGCAAAATTCCGGCGCAGAGGCATGATTTTCTCAAAAAAAAGGACGCATCTCTGCCTGCTGGCGTGAGGCGTCCTTTTTTTGGGGCATGCAGGTCCTGCCTTCCCCTATCCTTCCTTTTTTATTAATCTTCTAGAAAACCCGGTCCTCTGGACCGGGTCAGAGGACTAAGGCTATGCCCGTATAACGGCCCATGCTACTTCTTTGTGGCGTTGTCCCAACAACAAACAGTCACAAAGGAGTAAGCATGGGCCGTTTCCGAAAGTTATCGCATACCATATGGTACTGCCAATACCATATTGTTTGGACCCCGAAATATCGCTACAGGGTTTTGCGTGGACCCGTAGCTGTAGAAGCGGAGCAATGTGTTCGGGCATTTTGTCAACAACAAGACTGTGAACTTGTTGAAATTAATGTGCAAGTAGATCATGTTCATCTTTTAGCAATGGTGTTCCCAAAGATCTCGCTCTCAGATTTTGTCGAGACCATTAAGGGACGTACAAGCAATAAGAATATTCAACAAGTTCAAACATCTCAAGACAAAACCCTATTGGGGT
>JBKHIL010000269.1:0-3514 GCA_046538645.1 Desulfovermiculus sp. | reverse complement strand
TCTGTCTTCTATCCCTCCCGGGCCAGAAGATACCGGTTCTTCTTGGCCCGGTACAAGTCCATTTCTACTTGCAGGCGGAGTTTCTCCTGCTGCCGGGCAAATATCTCCTGGGCAAAAAATACTCCCCGCGTCGGATCTTCCTTGTGCCGCAACTCTTTGATCATGTGCTCGCACTGACTTTTCTCCCGGCCAAGCTGCTCCAGTTTGTTCTCCAGCTCAGCCAGATCCTGCTCATTCAACAATTCTCCGTCGTCGCTTCTGGGCATTATTTCGCTCCTCGTTTTGGCCCCCTGAAGCCACTGTCTTGACCTTGGGCTGGGGCAACTCTTTATATAAGGACCAGAACTGTGGCCACAGTCCGGTCAAAGCTCCAGGGTTTTTGATGCTCACTTTCGCTCCGGTCATGGCGATAAGGGCCAACCCCAGACTCCAGCAGGCATTTGGCGCGGTCACACTCAAAGGTTCCAGCTGACGCCCACGGGCCGGGCGAATACGAAGCTCCTGGGCCGTTCTCTGCTCTGATTCCATATTCAAACCACTGAGTATATGGGTGGCAAAATCCATTTCCTGTCCTGATTCCAGACAGAGAATGCTTTCTCCACCAGCAGCAAGGGCCAAAGATAAACTCAGGGGCACAAATCCTGGACCCGAACGACAATCCAGGTGCAGGCCCTGAGACAAGGGCTGACTGCAGCTGCTTTGGACCCGATCCTCCTCAATGCTCAGCTCCAGGCCGGCTTGAGCGCATACCTGGCGCAAAATCTCCAGTTCTGGACCCGAATGGGGAAAGTGACCGTGCAGGCTGACCTGTCCGCCCTGGAAGGCGGGCATGGCCAGCACATACCCGGCCAGCAGGGGATCAAGGTCCACCTGGGGCTGACTGGGAAATGTCAGCTCGCTTTCTCTGAGCACAAGCTCCCTGCCCTCGACATCCCAGCTGACTCCTATCTGTGACCAGATGGAAAAGACCCTGTTCACCCCCCAATACTTTGCTGGTTCCTCAGGAAGGATGAGGCGGAACTGGCCTTTGTCCCGGGCCCACAGAGGAGCCACAAGCAACAAGGCCAGGACAAGTTCCTGGGGAGCATTTTCTGGTATGTCCAGGTGAGCGGGGACATGACCACTGGCCTCCAGACGGAGAGGGACCCCTTCACTGCCCGGCACAAGTGAAACCCGACGGGCACCAAAGGCAGAAAGTATACTGGATACAAAGCCCATGGACTCAGACTTAAGGCGGGTACCTCCGTTAAACCTGCACACACCGGGAGCAGACATGGCCAGACAGAGGAGGGCGTAGAAATTGAAGGCATCCTGGCCGACGAATAAAGAGGTATGATCAAATTCCATACTGGCAGGTTTTGCTTCTGCACCATCCTGATCCCAGCTCATATTGGCCCCGGCCTGATTACAGGCCTTGACCAGTTCAATGAGATCATCGTTGAGAATCGCCCTGTTGACTCGGACCCCTTGTCCTAGGGCAGTGGACATAATCAGCCACATACGGGTACTTAAGGTATCCAGGGGGCCTGGGAGATCAATATCCACCGGCTCCAGTCTGGGCCAAAGGGCCATGACCCAGTCCTCTCTCCGCTCGGCCTGCTCGTAGGCCAGGCTGTTGACCAAGCTGAATATGCGCCGCAAGAGTCTCTCATTGAGCCCGTGTTCTTCTACCCCCAGACGCCATATGCCCCATAAACGCTTTTCCTGCTCTGGATCGACAAAGGATTTATCCTTGCCTTTGCGCTCCTTGGCAGATTGAGCCAGTATCATTGATCTTTCAGCCAACAGCTGGATCAGCTTCCGATCCACACTGTCCAACTTAAAAGAGGAAGGACGATTGTTCGGATATCCCCGCTTCATGTATCGTGCTCCGTTTGCCACTCTGTTATTCTTCCCAGCCCAATTGCATCCTGGCCAACCAATCATACAGCATAATGCATGCCAGCGCCTCGGGCAAGGAGCTTTTCCAGGACAGAGAGATTTTGGACTTGACAATTCGTTTAAATTTTCACAAAAAGGTGGAGCACATAACATGCTCCATAATTCACAAGGAGAGCAGCCCGCTGGCAAAACCCACAATTACCCTAAATGAGCTATCTGCATATTCCCTGTTGCCTCCTTGGCCAACCCGGACGGCAGCCGGTATTTACACTTCCATATGCCTTGTGCTTGACAGCTTGACCCCCTCTTGTTATTTTTTGCACAAGCACAGCGGGGAAAACAGAGAAATCAAATTGATTCAATATATTTAGAGCGTTATCAAAACACTTCCACCCAGAGAAACTGTACAGTATTTTAGAGCCTGGGGCCAGCGTTGTGCTGGTCATCTCGGCTCGCAACGTCAACAGAAAGGAGACGGTATATGGCTGAAATAGGACACGGCGGAAAAGAAATCAAAGAACGAATTTTGGCGCCGGCTGAGGCCAAAAAGAAAATCCATGGCCTCACCCAGATTCCCATTAGCCGCCAGTTGGCCAATGAAGTCATTGGTATTTCCTATGGCTTTTTCTCGCCCCTGGAGGGCTTTATGAACAAGGCGGATGTGGATGCCGTTGTCAGACATATGCATCTTGATGATGGAACCATCTGGCCTATTCCCATTCTTTTCGATCTCTCAGACGACGACATTGCCAAATATGGGGTAGAGCGCGGGCTGACTGTTGTGCTGACCTATCAGGGCAATCCCATGGCCCTTTTTGAAATCAACGACGTATTTGAATACGACAAAAAAGCCATGTGCAAGTCCATCTTCGGGACTGACGAAAAAAAGCATCCGGGATGCAAAAGAATTTATGATACTGCCGACAAGTTTGTGGGCGGCAAGATCACTCTGGTTAACGAACCGGTCATCAACGATCCTTTTGGGCCCTATTTTCTCCCGCCGCTGAAAATGCGTGCAGCGATCAAGAGTAAGGGCTGGAGCCGGACCGTGGCCCATCAGACCAGGAACGTTCCCCATACCGGTCACGAATGGCTGATGAAAGGCGCTTTTTTTCAGACCTATTCCGACCTGCCTATTGAAAAACCTGAAGTAGGTGTGGTAGTCAACGCCATTATCGGTGAAAAGCGGGTCAAGGACTATATCGACGAAGCCATTATCCTTTGCCAGGACGAACTGGAAAAGGCCGGCTACTTTGGCCCCCACAACCACATCACGACCTTGACTTTCTGGGATATGCGCTACGCCGGACCCAAGGAAGCCATCTTCCACGCCATCCTGCGCACCAATCTGGGCATCACCCACCATATGTATGGCCGGGATCATGCCGGGGTCGGGGACTACTACGGCGCATATGAGGCCCATCACCTTCTGGACAGTGTCCGGGACAAGCTGGACATCACTCCGGTCTACTCCATGAACTGGCTGTACTGCCCGGTGTGTGCGGAAATCACAAGCGAAGGCCTGTGTAACCACAAGGACAAGCAGCAGAAATTCAGCGGGACCCTGATCCGCAGCATTGTGACCGACGGCGTGAAGCCCCCGCGCTTGATCATCCGGCCTGAGGTCTTTGAC
>JBKHIL010000042.1:0-9475 GCA_046538645.1 Desulfovermiculus sp. | reverse complement strand
TCTGCAGCGTAAACTTCCAGGCGCACCACCACTCCTCCGGGTGTTCGTCCGGCGGGCAGCCGATGCATTCAGTAACGATCCGGTCGTCAATAGCGGTGGCGAAGTAGGGGTATTCCACAAGCCCGGCCGATTTGCAGGGATAATCGGGCAGGCCTTTTCGTTTCCTGGCTGCCTGGACCCGGCATTCATTCATTCGAAAAACAAGTGTCGATTCATCCACCTCCTCTATGGACTGCACATTGACCCGTGAATACATGCGCAACTGCAGCGCGGTTTTCAGTCCTTCCAGACCGGGCCTTTCCGGCATGTCCACCAGCTTCTTGATCCGTTTGGCCTCATAGGGAGAAAAGCGGGTCCAGCAGGTATCATTGCACCGCTTGGCGTCATTCATCCCAAAACTGTTCTCCACAGCTTGAAACCAGACCCCATCGTTGGCCAGCCAGTTCACTGATACAGAATCGAGTATGGACAAAAGCTCTTCCCTGCTCTTGTTCTTTAAGGCCACAGGCACTCCATCCTCCAGCTCAAAACCCAGGACCTTGGACAAACGCTTGAGCATGATGGACAGGGATCTGTCTCCGGCTTCATCTTCCACATCGACCATATTCTTGGTGCCCAGCTGGTAATCGACTTGACCAAGCCACAAGCCGTAATGGACCAGGGTGCGGCGGAAACCCTCCATCACCCACTGCACAAGTTCGCTCTGCGACAGTTCATCCAGTGGCTTGGGAGAAATTCGTTCGGACATGGCGACTCCTTGGTTGGATGTTTTTGTAAGAGACTAAAGCACGTTCTCCGGTTTGCGGTCAAGGGACCCGCATGGTAGGAAATCAGAGGACAGAGGTCAGAACTTAGAGAGGCTGCGATGAGAGCTTATGTGATTACAAAAGATTTCCAGGAATCAATTATATGATGACCAATCAAGCCAAAGCCACCATCCTGGCCCTGATCACAGTGCTTATCTGGTCTACTGTCGCCTCGGCCTTCAAGCTCTCCCTGCGCATCCTCTCCGTGGCCGAACTCCTGTTTTTTTCCTCAGCCTGCTCGGTCCTGGTTCTGGGCCTGGTTATTCTGGCTCAGGGCCGGCTCAAAAACCTGCTCTCTGTGTCCGGCCGGGATGTTCTGACTTCTGCCGGCCTTGGGCTGCTTAACCCTTTTGCCTACTATTTTATTCTCTTCTGGGCCTATGATCTCCTGCCGGCCCAGGAAGCCCAGCCACTGAATTATACCTGGGCCATCACCCTGTCCCTTCTCTCGGTACCCCTTCTTAAACAGCCTCTGCGCCTTGTGGATCTGGCCGCCCTGGTCATCAGCTACAGCGGGGTGTACGTGATTTCCACCCGCGGCGACCTGTTCAGCCTGGAGTTCTCCAATCCCATCGGGGTCGGATTGGCCCTGGGCAGCACCATCATCTGGGCCTTGTACTGGATTTTTAACACCCAGGACAACCTGGACCCGGCCTGCCGGCTGTTCTTGAATTTTGTGTTCGGAACAGCCTTTGTAGGCCTGGCCATGTGTGTGACCCAGGAGTTCTCCCTGCCCCCGCTGATGGGACTGCTGGGAGCCTTATATATAGGTTCTCTGGAGATGGGGATTACCTTTGTCCTTTGGAGTACAGCCCTGAAACTTTCCCGATCCGCAGCTCAGGTGAGCATTTTTATTTACCTCTCTCCCTTCCTGTCCCTGGTCTTTATACATGTCCTGGTCGGAGAGATCATACTTCCCAGCACCTATGCCGGCCTGGTTCTCATAATTGCCGGTATCGGGATCCAGCAGGCCCTCAGATTTCGCCGGACATAGCCGGTTATTGACAAATCAAGGACTGTGGCCTACAGCAATACCGGACGGACCGGTCCGTCCGGAGAACGGTATGCATTCAGATCCAATTAATGAACGTATCCTGGAAGCGGCTCAGGCCGAATTTGCCTCCCATGGCTACCACGGAGCTGTGGTCTCCGATATCGCGGGCCGGGCTGAAGTGGGGAAAGGCACCGTATACCGCCGTTTCGGGAATAAGCAGTCGCTGTTCGCCAGTCTTATTCGCAAGGGCCTGTCCGATTTGCAACAAGATATTGAAGTGGCTGTGGGCAGGGAAACCAACCCCAGGCAGGCCCTTTTGGCTGTACTAGATGTGTACTTCAATTTTTTTGACCAGGCCCAGGATCTTATTGCCATCACCATCCTGGAAGGGGTCAAGATCACCAGCGGCATCCATGATGAGCTCAAACAGGAAGCGGCCAAAGTCATGGCCCTGTTCGGATCTCTTTTCACCCAGGGTATGAATGAAGGTTTTTTTAAGCCCAGAGATCCAGAAAAGATGGCCTTTTTGTTCCATGAATACATTTGGTCCGTCCTGCGCGGAGCGGTCTTTTTCGGATACAATCCCCGCCGGGAACTCGGTCCGGATATGGCCGAGATTTTTTTGTACGGAATCATGGATCTGGAGGAAACAAACACAAAGCACGAAAGCAAAGAGTGAAGGCAAAGACCAGGGGGTCTTTGAAATACTTTGAACCTTCACCTGTTTGTTAAGGAGGAGATATGACATTTGGCAGCCGCAGGAATCAAGGTGCTCTGAGCGGACAGAACCTGAACGGATCAGGCCCCGGATACACACACGGGCCTGTTTCCCGCTCTGCTGGGTGCTTTATGCACAAAGTCAAAAGCTTTTTGCCCTCATTCCTGGTTATCAGTGTGCTTCTGTGGACCTGGCAGACTGGACCCGCCTCTGCCCAGGAACCCCTGAAATCCCTGACTCTGGATCAGGCCTATGCCCTGGCCTTAAAGCACAATCAAGACATCAGGGCATCGGCCCAGGGTATTGACCAGGCCCGGGAAGGACTTCGGGAGGCCACTTCCCCCCTTCTGCCCCAGGTGCAGGCCAACGCTGAGTCCAGGCGGCAAAAAGAACGCCCATTGAGTACAGCAGCACCTCGCGAGTACTCAACCCTCACCCTGGGTGCATCGCAGCACCTGTATCAGGGGGGCAAGCTGTGGCACGGGCGGAATGCTGCCAAGCAGAGATTTGGGAGTGAAAAAAGCCGTCATTTCCGGACGGTTCAAGATATCCTGTTCCGGGTGGCCGCGCAGTATTACGAGGTCCTGCTGGCTGAGCGGTCTATCTCTGTAGCCAAGGAACAGATTACCCGAACCGAGCGGCAGCTGGAACTGGCAAAAAGCCGCTTTGAAGTGGGCCTGGTCAATCAGACCGACATCCTGCGGGCCCAGGTGCAGGTGGCTAATGCCCAGGAACAGCTGGAACGGGCCAGAAACCAGCGGGACGTGGCTATGGAAAACTTAAGCCTTGAGCTGGGAATGCAGCAAATGCCGCAGGAAATTGCCGCCCCCAAAGACCTGACCTTTTCCGAACAGCCCATGCCCAAGCTGTACGCAAAAGCCACTTCCAACCGGCGGGATCTGGCTGAACTGGAAAAAAGTCTCCAGGCATCCGGGAGTAATGTACGCAGCGAACAGGCCAACCGGACCTGGCCCAGGCTGCAAGTGGAAAGTGGATATACAGTAACAGATGAGAAAGACCTGTTTTATGGTGAAGATGACGATTGGCATGTGGCCCTGACCGCCACCTATGACCTGTTCACCGGTTGGAGGGACACGGCCCGGGTCAATACCGCCAAATCCGAGAACAGGCAGCTCAAGGCTGAATACGCAAGACTCAAACAGGACGTGCAGGTCCAGGTCCGGTCGGTATATCTGGACATCAAAACCCAGGAAAAGGTGTTGGCCAGTCTTCGGGACCAGGTCCAGTCGGCTGAGGCCAACTATGAGCAGATCCTGGCTCAATTCGAGGAGGGCCTGGTGTCCTCCGTGGATGTAGTCGACGCCCAGACTGCACTCAATGAAGCAGAACTGCGCCTGGCCCGGGCCTATTACACATATCAGCTGGATCAGCTGCGCCTGGATCTGGCCACTGGCACTTTTGCCCAAGACCAGGTGCAGAAATTTTTAGCCCAGTCAAAATTCTACTCCTCTGAAGAATAATCTTATGTCATCTTAAGCAAAGATAAAACCCAAAACCAGAGATTTGCTGATCATGGAACCGATACTTAAGCTTCTTGATTCCCATAGAAGTGACTTGACCTGGAAGGAAAAAAGAGTCTGCGAGTTCATCCGGGCCCAGCACAACCAGGTCTTTTTGCTTAAATCCAAGGAACTCGCGGAGCGGGCCGATGTCTCTGAGGCCACCATCTCCAGGTTTGTGCGCAAGCTGGGCTTTGCCAATTACATCGAGTTCAAGGACGAGCTGGCCCGGCAGGCCATGGAAAACTATTCGACCAGTAATCGGCTGCTGGCCCTGTCCAGACAGGTGGAATCCGGCCAGCATGTGCTGAATCGGATAGCTGAACAGGACATCGAAAACTTGCGGCAGTTAACCTCCATGGTCCCCACCCAAGGCTTTGACCGGGCCGTCAAAGCCCTGTGCACAGCGAACAAGATCTACTCCCTGGGGCTTCGATCCTGCTTCGGCTTATCCTACCACTTCTATTTCTGCCTGCGCTTTTTTCTGTCCAATGTGGTCCTGCTCTGGCCGGCAACCGGAGATGAGCCGGAAAAGATGCTCACTGTGAAAAGTGATGATGTCCTGGTGGCCATCAGCTTTAAACGCTACACCCGGGAGACGGTGGAAATGGCCGAGGCCATAAGACCCCGGGTAAAGAAGGTTATCGGGATAACAGACAGTGAACTTTCCCCTATCGCCAAGCTGGCGGACATCTCCCTGATCGTGCCCACCAGCCTGCCCACTTTTCTGGAGTCGTACACCTCCACCCTCTGCCTGCTCAATGCCCTGATCGGGGCAGTGGCCCTGGAAAAAAAGGAGGATGCCCTGTCAGCCCTGGACAGGCTGGAGGATGCCCTGCAGACTTTCCACACCTACCTGTAAAATATTTATGCCCAGACCAGCATGCCCAGCTGATAGACACCAGCCGCCAGGACGAAAGCCAGGACGGTGTTGAGTACCAGACTGAAGAGGGCCCATTTTTTGGAGGTCTCCCTGGCCATGGTCACCAGGGTCACAAAGCAGGGGGCGTAGAGGAGGACAAAGACCATCAGGCTCACCCCCTTGACCTGGTTCCAGTCTGGATCACTGGCCAGACGCGAGGAGAGTGATGCCGCCCCGCCCCCGTCTTCCTGCTCTCCCAGGGAGTAAGCCGTACCCAGAGAGGAGACAATGACCTCCTTGGCTGCAATCCCGCCTACCAACGCAATATTCGTTTTCCAGTCAAAGCCGGCCCACGTGGATACCGGCTCCAGCCAGGTACCGATCCGGCCGGCCGCTGTGGCCTGCAATTGCTCTGCATTTTTTCTGGTCCGGACGTCTTGCAACCGCTCTTTGAGCTCAGGCAGTTCAGAGGTATCGGCCTTTTCTATCTCCTGCTCCAGGGCTTGAAGCTGTTGCGAATATTCCTGGGCCTTTTCCTCAGGCAGACCGGGAAAGGTCATGGCTGCCCAAATAAGAATAGAGATGGCCAGAATGACCGTCCCGGCCTTTTTGATGTATTGCCAGCCGCGTTCCCAGGTATGAATGCACAGTCCCTTGAAGGTGGGCATGCGATAGGGAGGCAGTTCCATGACAAAGGGTGTGGGTTCGCCCTTAATAACCGTGGAGCGCAGGACACGGGCCACAACCAAAGCCACTCCCCAGCCGGCCAGGGTGGTCCAGAACAGGACTGCGGCCGCGTGTTGAGGAAAGAAGGCCCCGCTGATGAGCAAAAAGACCGGGACCTTGGCTCCGCAACTTAAGAATGGGGCGGTAAGGACAGTGGCCAGCTTTTCCTTCGGGCTGCGCAGAGTGCGCGCGGCCATGAGACCGGGGACAGCACAACCGCCAGGTATGCCGCCGGAAATAATAAAGGGCATAACAGAGCAGCCGTGCAGGCCGAATATGCGCATGACCCTGTCCAGCATATAGGCCATGCGGGCCATGTACCCGGAGTCCTCTAAAAAAGAGAGGACAAAGAACATGATCAGGATCAAGGGCACAAAACTGAGCACCCCGCCCACGCCGTCGATGAGCCCGGAGACGATCAGCGACCGGAGAAGACCCGGAGGCAGCAGGCCCTGGACAGTATCCCCCAGCCAGGCAAAAAAGGACTGCACCCATCCCAGGGGCGTCTCTCCCAGGCCAAAGGTGATATAGAACATAAGATAGAGCACAGCAAACATGATCCCCGGGCCCAGGAGCCTGTGGGTCAAGATCTGATCCGCCTTGTCCGAGAAGGAAATGCGGCTTAAGCCGCTTTTGCGCTCCACCACACCCTGTTTGAGCAGAGAAGTGATAAACCCATACCGGTAGTCGGCGATTATGGCCTCAGGATGAGTATCCAGGGTCTTCTGGCAGTGCCTGTTGACCTGGTCAAACATGGCTTCCAGTTCAGAGTCCACAGCCTGGTTTTCCTCCCGGCCCAGACGCCGTATCTCCTCGTCTTCTTCCAGGTATTTCAAAGCGATCCACCGGGCCGGATATGTGTGGGTAAGAAAACCTTTGCTCTCAATAAGGCCGGCCATATCCTCAAGGACCGGATCCAGGTCCGGTCCATAGGAGATGCTCAGGGGCTGCCACTTGCAATCCTGGCGGGCGGCAGCCAGGCGAACCGCTTCATCCAGGAGGTGTTCCTTGCCTTTTCCGGTCCGGGCCACGGTTTCCACCACTGGATTTCCCAGCAGCGTACTCAGTTTGTCCGTTTTGATGGTTATGCCCCGCTTGGCCACCTCATCCATCATGTTTAAAACCACCAGGACCGGGATGCCCAGTTCCATAAACTGCACTGTCAGGTACAGGTTGCGTTCCAGATTGGAGGCATCCAGGACGTCAATCACGGCCTGGGGTTTATCTTGAACCAGGAAATTGCGGGCCACCAGCTCCTCCTGGGAATAGGTGGTCAAAGAGTAGGTGCCAGGCAGATCCACAATATGCAGACTGTTATCGTGGTGCTGGATGACCCCTTCCCGCTTTTCTACCGTAATTCCTGGATAATTGCCGACCTGCTGTCTGGAACCGGTCAGGGTGTTAAACAGAGTGGTTTTGCCGGAATTTGGGTTGCCAGCCAGGGCCAGGGTAAACTTTTGGGCCATGGGAGCCTCTTCCTGTTTTTTTTAAGTGATTCATGAAGCGGAGCAAACAATAGCCATTCTTTTGGAGAAGGTCAAAGAATAATTTGGCATACCTAACTTTTTTCGTGATCCCTGTCGCTTTTCCTCGACCATAAGCGATATGGCTGCTAACGAATAACAAAATCTCTTTATTGCAAAATATTCCTCTACTATTTTTGACACCAAAAGGCCTTAAAACAATTTACACGTATGATGCGTGTTTGTAGATTGTTGAAGAAAATAATTGCTCCTTTTTTTTCCGCAGGAGATGCCGGTCCTGGCATATTGTTCTGCCAAGCATGGCCCGGGCAAGACGCACTCCGCCCAAAAATTTTCCTGTTATCTCAGTGTGCAGAACCCTGATAAAGGTGTGCAGAACCCTGATAAAGACGCCAGGCAGGACAAAAAAAGGGGGCGACTACTTTGCCCCACAAGGGTGAGTAGGATACCATCTTGATGTGGGATGATGTCTGAGACAAGTTCAATGAATTGACTACAGGTTATTACTGATCAGAGCAAAGCGTCTCCCATATCATGTCCCTCAAAGAGGTTCCAGATATGGGGACTCTGCTTATTTTTTTTTAACAACAGGAGTTCTCCATGAATACAGAAACCACCGATCTTGCGGGGTGGATAACAGATCTTGTCCAGGATTTCATTAGCACCTCGCCTATTGCCTGTTCTTCTCCGAGGGCACCTGCGGCAAGTGCATAGACCGCTGTCCTGCCCGGGCCATTACCGAATCCGGGCATGACAAGGAAAAGTGCCGGCAGCATCTGCTCAAAAGTAAGAAATATGTCCAGGAAACATACGGTTTTGACGGTTACGGCTGCGGACTCTGCCAGGTCGGTGTTCCCTGTGAGTTTAAAATTCCAGCCAGAAACCAGAAAAATACTTAAAACCTTGTTCAGCAGCCTAAATATTGCCCTGCTTCTATGAAAAAGGAAGGACCAGCTAAAAGTTCTTTTGTAACACTTTGAGAAAATCTACATTTCCTGTTCCAGCCAATGCCGGATTTCCGGAGTGATGGGGTGCACCCCGCGCAGATTCCCGATTTCTTTGCGTACATTCTCTTCCAGGGCCTTGGGAACAGCCAGATTTACCAGCTCCTCGACATCTTCGGAGTTGCGGCGCAGGAGGCTGATCCGGGGCTTTTCTTCCCATGTGTTGACGACAAAATAATAGGATTCATCATGTTTGGAACGGACCGGGGCCCTCTCCCCCTTCCGCCAGTTGTTCCCCCACTCCAGATACATGGTCACTGCCTCTTCAGGGGTCATGTCCCAATCAATGGGCAAGAATCTATACGCGATGAGTTGACCCATAATCATCTCCTTTGAGTTTTGTGCATGAAATAAAAATAACCTCTTGTTTTTGTGACAATGATTTTTCATGCCTTATTGTGCCTGTGCTTTGACAACACACAATATTAATAATGGTAATTTTTATCATTTCTGTCAAGTTGAGGTCTTGCTCATATATACATAAAATTTCCCTTGGATAGGCAGATCCTTCCGACGGCGTCCCACCAGATGAGGGACTGAAGAAGGGACAGCGGTTGAGGTCAACCGCGTCTTACAGCAAGTCCTAGGCCACAACAACCTAAACGTGAGATTTAAGAAGAACGTTGATGCTGGATCAGACCTTCAAGGAAAGGGAACCATTCTTGGGAATTATCCCAGACAAAGGAATCTATCGGGAGCAAGGGTAAAGGATCGATGAAGTACAAACGGTTCCGTTTTGTGAGTTCCGGCCAGGTGAGATCGTAGCTTTCAGGGGTCAGTAAAAGACCCAAAGACAGGTGCAGGTGACAGAGCATGCCTCTGGGGTGGGAAAAAGCTTTGGTTCGGCCGATTTCCAGCCCGGATTCAAGAAGGAGCCCTTCCTCAATGTCCGGATGGGTGTCTATGTGGGCCAAAAGAGACATCCATTCTTTGCTTCCTGTCTGGTCCTGTCCATGGCTTATAATCACGGATTGGCCTAAAAAATCAGGGATCACGGCCACCACACGGCCTGGAGCTGCAGCCAGGACCGGGGTATCGGCTGGCAGAGGCTCGGGAGCCTGCCCGGGCAGTTGGAGCAGGCAGAGATCCAAACCTTCATGGGGGCTGAGCCGTTGTCCGTGTGGCGACCACCACTTGTGGCTTGAATCGAAAAGCATACCAGGGTGGAAGACGACGGAGATATGATCATCATATCCAAAGAGGTCAAGGGGGGAGCTTAAAGAAAAAGGGAAGGTGGACATGATAATGATTCGGATTTGCCGCAAGCAAAACTGATCTCTAATCTCTCGTTTGAAACAAGATCTTATCTCTGAGGCAGCTCTGGCATTTCAGGGCTGGTTCTCTCCAAGATACAGTCTCAT
>JBKHIL010000268.1:0-3516 GCA_046538645.1 Desulfovermiculus sp. | reverse complement strand
AGATCCTGAACAATCCAGAAATCGACGAAGACGCCCGCTCTCAGGTCCTTCTCGAAACTTCAACAAGACAGATGCACAAAGTCTTTGAACAACAAAATAAACCGATTTCCCAAGAAAATATAGACAACTTAAACCACTTGGTAAAGTCAAGCCAGACATTCCTGGGGAGAAAAAATGCAATCGACAGCTTGAGTAAATTCATCTCTCACGACTACAAAACATATACACATTGCGTCAATGTTTTTGTCTATTCAAGCCTCCTTTTGAATACATTCAATGTCCCTTTCTCCTTCAAACGCAAAGTGGGTATGGGTGCTTTATTGCACGATATCGGAAAAACGCTTATCCCCAAAAAGATCTTGAATAAACCAGGAAAGCTCAACCCCCAGGAATGGAACGAGGTTCAGAAACACACTATTTATGGTTTGCGCATTTGCTCACGACTCACTCTCTCCCAGACCACCATACATTGCATTCTCTTTCATCATGAAAAATACTCTGGAAGAGGTTATCTTTCCGGTCTGAAAGGAGACGAAATACCTTTTCCGGTCAAACTCATCACGTGCTGCGACGTGTACGATGCTATTACCTCTCACAGACCGTATGCCGAAGCGGAGGCATCGGCGAGCGCCCTTCACATCATGAGCCAGGAAATGAAGGGCACTTTTGATGAAGAGATCTTCAGGCGATTCGCCTCTCTGATCAGCCCAGCATGACCAAGACCTTTGCCCAGGGCAACGCCTAACACTCGATAAATTTTAAGACTAAAGGTCAACAGACCGATAAATATATAAAGAAGAACCAAATTTTGCGAACGCTATCAGCTCCAACGGCTTGGTCTCAACACTTCATAGCACAGGGCATACATATATGAATTCCATATATTCCGATATCCAGAGCCAACCACCCCACATAAGCCCGCCTCAAAAAAGCCGGCCGAGCCCGACCGGTGGTTTTCAAGCCGAGTTGGGTGTCCAACTGGCTCAAAATACACAGTTAGCTTCCCCTGCCCAACAGGAGACGAAGGACTCTGCCTTGATTCATCTAGGGCGCTTATCTTTCCAAAACCCTACGGTCTCCCATTTGCTCGTCACTCATTCACAAACCAAAACCGATTGCTGGTCCATAGTCCACGATCCGGTCAACCAGGACAAGCCTTTCCATCAGCTTATGCCGGGACAGAACGTGTGGTTCAACCCAAAGACCCAGGAAGTCGTTTTAGATCCCCAGACGGATGACCAGACACAGGAGGCTGAATCGGCGGCAAACGACATGAGCCATCAAATTGCAGAGAGCAGTTCACATACCCAGGGACACACAGGGACTGTTAAAACTCACGCCACTCCCGACAGAGTCCAGGATCATGACCGCCAGATTCAGCCCGCACCGGCTTCCTTTCTTGCTCCGGCCTTCTCTTTTACCAGCCCCACTCTGGAAAACCGTGAGCAACAAACCCTTTCCACTCAGGATCTCTCCCAGGCAGTCGCCGTCTATCGGGGGCAACCATATTCCAGCCTGGATTGCTATGAACTTGTGGTCCAGGGACTGAAAGATCTCGGAGTGCAGTACTCCGGCCAGCAGGGTCTGCAGAACGCCCTCATCCAGGAAGCCAAAGCCAACAATCTTCCCCTTAACTCCCTACTCACTGGAGAAGGACTCATTTCCTCCTTGGGTCGGGCGGTTACGGAAACGCGCATTACCCCGGACGCATCAGATATACGCCAGCAGGCCAATGAAGTATTCACATCCCTGCAAGACAGCCTTGAACCAGGAATGATCCTTTCCTTCTCCACCAAAAACCGCGGCCATACCGGAGTGATTTCTTCCACTGAGAACAGTTGGACTTTTATTAACTCGGGACAAATCGACAACTCTATTCATGCCGGGGAAAAAGGGCAACAGGTTGGGGAAGAAGACCTGTTCCAGGAGGTGATCAACTGGGTGCAAAGAGCAGCAGATGAGGGCAGTCACCTCCTGGTGACCTCAGGCCGGCTGGACCGGGAGAAGCTGGCCGCTTATCAGCCTGAAGCCGGCCGGAAGGCCTAGCGACCTGGCTCATGTGCCATGTCGCAACAAGAGAACCCTCCCCGCCTGGAAGACAGGCGGCGATAATCTCGTTTTACAGGACGTTGGCGTTTTTTAGCGTATATCTTGCGAGCTTAATAGATCAAAGTTCCAGGTTCACGGTTCACGGTTGAAGAATAAAATCAAAGAGTTAAGAATGATTGACGACATCCAGACTAAATCATGAATATTTTTATTAAAAACAGTTAGTTATCGAATAACTTTTGACTATCGAGTGGGGATAAGATCGCCTAGGATTGGACAAAGCTTTTGCAATCCGACCCAGGCCCACAAAAGGCATGCGGTAAAACTAAACAGAGATGCCTGGAAGGAGTTCGCGGGAGGAATAGGTCCCGTCTTCCAGAACAATCTGCATGGCCAGATTGCTGCCTGGGGCTAAAAGGACCGGGGCGGCCAGATTGAGAGTGATGGATTGGTCCTGATGGACGGTAATGGTGGTTAAGACAAGGAGTTCATCCCGGGGTGGACTATTTTGGCAGGTAATGCCCAAACGGGCTCTGTCCGTATCTGGAACAGACACGGCATAATTCGGAAAATAGCGGAGGGGATCGACTAACAAAAAGGCTACCGAACCATCCTCCACACTCTGGAGACATAACAGAAAGTCATCCTCATCTGTGGGCATACGCACGAAATGTTTGAGATGCTCGAATCCGACCATGCCTTCGACAAACACAATGGTCTGATTCGGATCGTACTGAATGGGTCCAAACCTGGTATCCACGGTCTTCATGTGTTGTGCTGTTTGCCTCCCAGGGCTCTGCTCAATTGTTTCAAGTCGTCCGGCCTCCATTGGCTGGCCTCCACGTTTTCCTGCTGGATGCGGTTATAGAGCTCCTCGCGGAAGATCCGTTGTTCCCGGGGTGCTTCAATCCCTATTCTAATCCGCCCATCCTTTTCTTCCAGAACACGCACCAGGATATCATCCCCGATACGTACTCCCTCGCCCACCTTGCGGGTAAGTACCAACATGTGCCCTCCATGGCTGAGACGTGCATGTGGGTTCCAGCATGCGGCAAGGGCTACATGTAGTCAAGGATGGAGATTTGGCTGATCCTGCTGGTCACGGACAGGGCGGCTTTCAAGGAGGTTTCCTGCTGGATGAGCTTGGTGGACGCCTCCACAATATCGGCGTCCTCATAAGTGGATAAAAGCTCTTTCAGGTCCGTGGTGGCCTGCTGTCTGATCTCCTGGGATGACTCCAGACGGTTCATGGTCGCCCCCACCCGGCCCCGTTCGTTGGATACCCGGTTCATGACCTCATCCAGATCAGCCATATGCTGCTCAACTTGGTCCTCCTCCAGGTTGTTCATGTCCTCAGCAAGATCCTGCAGGGTATCGAATACGCTTGGCGCGTCTTCGAACAGGGATTCGCCGGAAACTGTCACAGCCAGTCGTTCTCCGGGCGCGATTTCAAGCTCCTTTTCGTTA
>JBKHIL010000267.1:0-3524 GCA_046538645.1 Desulfovermiculus sp. | reverse complement strand
CTCATAAGTTTATGCTCGTCCTTGAAAATCTTTCAGTGAATTGTATTGAAATTTTTGATTCAGTTAGAGATCGACGCGGAAATTCCATATCACAGAAAACAAAGTCATCCTGCATCAACGCCAAATGGTCATTGCAATTTGCTTCCAATCTCATTATGTTCCTGCCTTTGTTTTGAGAGAAAACCATCCCTTTGCAGGAGCATTCATCATGAGCGACACCCCCATCGGAACCAGAATACAAAAACTGCGACAGGCCCGGGAAATCAGCCTGGAAGAGTTGGCTTCAAGAACCGATCTGAGCGTTTCCTTTCTCACTTCCCTGGAAGAAGAGGACATTTATCCCAGCCTGGGACCGCTTTTAAAGGTCTCCCGGGCTCTGGGCCTGCGTCTGGGCACTTTTCTGGACGACAAGGTCAGCCGGGATCCTCTTATCGTCCGCCTTGAACAACGTGAAGAGGAGTTGCACATGCTCCGGGGCAGAGACCATCCGGTCTCCTTGCGCTTCTTTTCCCTGGGCAAGGGCAAAAACGACCGGCACATGGAGCCCTTTTTCATCCAGATCCTGCCCGAGTCGGCCAAGCACAAAGATCTCTCCACCCACGAGGGTGAAGAATTCATTGTGGTCGTCTCCGGCCAGGTGGAGATCATTTACGGCGATGAAACTCATGTTTTAGAACCCGGGGACAGCATTTACTACAATTCTATCATTCCTCACCATGTCTCCTGTGTCGGGGAGGAACCGGCCGAAATCTACGCCGTATTGTACCTGCCGAACTGAAATCAGAGTACGGAAGTCTGAGATCAGAAGTTAAGGGTCAGCAGAAACAAAAAATTTCCACCTTAAAATGATATCTTTACTGAAAATCATCCTGCACGTGGGTGCTCGGCAATCCAAGGATAACTCATTTTAACCAGAGCAAAATGCTGAAAACCAGGTTTATGGACAAAAGTATGCAGCAAAATAATCCAATACGCGAAATCACCCTGGGTCAGATGCTGGATGAGGCCATAGCCAGCCACCCGCACAACGATGCGGTGGTCTATGTGGACCGTGATTTTCGCCTTACATATCGGGAGTTCGGTAACCTGGTCGATGAACTGGCCAAAGGGCTCATGGCCTTAGGAATACAAAAAGGCGAAAAAGTGGCTGTTTGGGCCACAAACGTTCCCCACTGGGTGGCCCTGCAGTTTGCCACGGCCAAGATCGGAGCTATTCAGCTCACAGTGAACACCTACTATAAGGAAAGCGAACTGGCCTATCTGCTCAAACAGTCAGAAACAGAAAACCTGGTCATAATTGACGGGTTCAAGGACACCGACTATGTGCAGACAGTCTACTCCCTGGTCCCGGAGCTGCGTACCCGGCAGCGGGGACACTTGGACAGCAAGGAATTTCCCTGCCTAAAACGGGTCTTTTTCCTGGGCCAGGAAAAGCACCGGGGCATGTATTCCCTGCCCGAGGTCATCGGTCTGGGCCGCTTGGTATCCGATGCTGAGTATCTGACCAGACAGAAAAGCATTAACCCTCATGATGTGGTCAACATGCAGTACACATCAGGGACCACCGGATTTCCCAAAGGGGTCATGCTTACCCATTCCAATGTCGGGAATAACGGCTTCTGGATCGGGGAAAACCAGCTCCTGGGGCCGAAAGACCGCATCTGCCTGCCCGTACCCTTGTTTCATTGCTTCGGCTGCGTGCTCGGAGTTCTGGCTGCTGTCAGCCACGCCTCCACCCTGGTCATCCTGGAAGAATTCAATCCCCTGATGGTCTTGACCTCGGTGCAGGCTGAAAAATGTACCGCTTTGTACGGGGTTCCGACCATGTTCCTGGCTGTGCTGGAGCACAGCCTGTTTTCCAGGTTCGATCTCAGCTCCCTGCGCACTGGGATCATGGCCGGCTCGCCCTGCCCGATTAAGGTCATGCAACAGGTCATGGACAAGATGCACATGCGGGATATTACCATCTGCTATGGTTTGACCGAGGGATCGCCGGTCATGACCCAGACCCGGGTGGATGACAGCATAGAAAAACGGGTCCAGACCGTGGGCCGGGCCATGCCGGAAATTGAAGTCAAGATCTTCGACCCCGAAACCGGGCAGGAATTGCCTCCAGGTGAGCCCGGCGAGGTCTGCTGCCGCGGCTACAACGTGATGAAGGGCTATTATAACAACCCTGAGGCCACAGCCGAGACTATCGACGGGCAGGGCTGGCTGCATTCCGGGGATCTGGGGGTTATGGACGATGAAGGATATGTGAGCATTACCGGCCGGATCAAGGACATGATCATCCGGGGCGGAGAGAACATCTACCCCCGGGAAATCGAAGAATTCCTGTATACCATGGACGGGATATACGACGTACAGGTGGTGGGCGTACCCAGCCAGAAGTACGGGGAAGAAGTCGGGGCCTTTATCATCTTAAAAGATGGATACGAATTGCAACCCGAAGACGTCCAGGACTTCTGCCGGGGCAAGATCTCCCGTTATAAGATCCCCAAACATATCGCTTTTGTCAGCGAATACGACATGACCGCATCGGGCAAGGTCCAGAAGTACAAGCTGCGGGAGATGGCTGCCAAGATATTTGAGTAGAATCAAGGCCTGGAATACAGGCTGGCATAGGCTGTGTTGAGCATGGAGCAGACGTCAAACACCGGCAGGCCGGTGGCCTTGTGGATATCTCCAGCAACACTGAACATATTTCCCTGTCATCCAACTACAACTTTAATTACCTGAAATAATTGACAATAAAGAGCAGAACCCAAAAGTCCTGGGGGGCAGATGTACACTGAGAGGAATGGTGAAATGGATACAGAGAATGTGGACGACCGCGCTCCTTTTGAGTCTTTGCTGCACATGCAGATACACAGGGCAGAAAACGGATCGGCCACACTGAGCATGCCTTTCCTGCCTCAATTTGCCCAGGGAGCAGGCCTGATGCACGGGGGCGCCTTGCTCAGCCTGGCGGACACGGCTATGGCCATGGCCATCAAGGGTCTTGTGCCTCCTGGAACCCATTTCGTTACCATCGAGGCCCATACCCGTTTTCTGGCCCCTGTGCACCGGGGAACAGTCACAGCCAAAGCCAGAATAACTCATCAGCAGGGGCGTTATTTCTCAGGACATGCAGACGTGGAGGATGACCAGGGCAGGAAAGTTCTGTACTTTGAAGCCAGGTTTAAGCTGACCAATAACGGATAGATATCACCCCTCTTCCTGCAAAGAGGACCGAATGATCTGTTCGAAGGTATTTTTATCCAAGGCCTCTTTGATGGCAATTTTCTGTCCATTGACAAACACGGCAATGGCACTTTTTATTCCCTGATAGCGGGCTTCCTCTGAGTCAGTGGACTGGACCCGGAGGCTGACCTCCGGGCCCAGTTTCTTCGCAACATATTCAGCCACACCTATGGCCTGATCACAACTGGCTCAGGTGAATGTTGTCTTATGATATATAGTGATAAGAACCATGTGGCTCGTATGTCTAGACTTTGCTTTCTCCGCCTGCCCCGGACGTACGG
>JBKHIL010000041.1:0-9488 GCA_046538645.1 Desulfovermiculus sp. | reverse complement strand
TCCAGAACAAGCAGCTGGGGACCATCAGAGCTCAAGGTAAACTGGACCAACTCGCAGCCAGGATTGAGACCTGCGATGTGGTTCACGCCACCACTGGACTGGGCCACACACGCTGGGCCACGCATGGCCTGCCCACAGAGCACAACGCCCATCCTCACCGGGATACAGAATCTCATCTGGCCCTGGTGCACAACGGGATCATTGAGAACTTTTATGGCTTAAAACACGAACTGCAGGCCGACGGCGTGGAGTTCAGCTCAGAAACCGATACAGAGGTCCTGGTTCATCTTATCAGCAGATATGTGGATCAGGGACAAAGCCTTCCTCAGGCCATCAAGGCCACCCTGGACCGGGTTGAGGGTTCCTACGCCCTGGCGGTGATCAATGTTCAGGCCCCGGAGGAAATCTGGGCCGCCCGGCACTCAAGCCCGCTTATCCTGGGACTGGGGACCGGAGAAAATTTCGTAGCTTCGGACATTCCTGCCTTTTTGCCCTATACCAGGGAAGTGGTTTTTCTGGAAGACGGGGAACTGGTCCAGGTCACGCCAACATCCTGGAAGGTTTTTAACGTATGGACACTACAGGAGGTGCAAAAGGAAGTGCAGCATATTTCCTGGGATGTCCAGGCAGCTCAAAAAACCGGATATAAGCACTTCATGCTCAAGGAAATCATGGAACAGCCCCAGGTTATCCGGGATTGTACAGCTGGAAGAATCGATCCTGAGCAAGGCCAGGTTGCATTAAGCGAAATTCAGGATTTGCCAGTGCCCGAAGTCTTGCACATTGTTGCCTGCGGCACATCCTATCATGCCGGATTGTGGGCCAAGTACCTCCTGGAAAAATGGGCCCACATTCCGGTCCAGATCGATATAGCCTCGGAGTTCCGCTACCGCAGCCCCATCCTCCGGAAAAACGATTTAGTTTTGACGATCAGTCAATCCGGGGAAACCGCTGACACCTTGGCCGGGCTGCGCATTGCTGTTCAGCAGGGAGTCAAAGTCCTGGGCCTGTGCAACGTCTTAGGTTCCAGCGTGGCCCGGGAGTCGGATGCCGTTATCTACACCCAGGCCGGTCCGGAGATCAGTGTGGCCTCAACCAAGGCCATGTGCAGCCAGATGGTGGCCTTGTTCCTCATGGCCCTGTACTGGGGACAAAAGCGGGCCATCCTGGGCCGGGAGGAAGTTCGCCAGGCAGTGACCGGCCTGAGCGATCTGCCCCAGATCATGCAGACCGCCCTGCCGGGGATGCAGGAGAGGGCGGCAAAACTGGCCCAGGATTTCAGCCGGGCCCGCAGCTTTTTTTATCTCGGGCGGGGGATGTACATGCCCCTGGCCCTGGAGGGGGCCCTGAAGCTCAAAGAGATATCCTATATCCATGCCGAGGGCTATGCTGCCGGGGAGATGAAGCATGGTCCCATCGCCCTTATTGATCCCGAGTTCCCGACCTTTGCCCTGGCCCCGGCAGATGAACTGCTTCCCAAGCTGCAGGCCAACTTGCAGGAAGTTCAGGCCAGAGGCGGTCCCATCGTTGCTCTGACTCATCCGGGGACGGCCCTGGGATTGGAAACCATCTGGGAAGTGCCTCAGGTTTTGGGGGCGCTGAACAGCTTCCTCTTTTTGCCGGCCCTGCAGCTCTTTGCTTATGAGATGGCAGTTTATCTGGGCAAGGATGTGGATCAGCCCCGCAATCTGGCCAAGAGCGTGACGGTGGAGTAGCGGCTGACCGCCCGCTCTTGCCACATTGGCCCATGGCTGGTATGTGATTGGAGTACAAAGAAAAATACAGTCTTTTATTGTTATGCCTATGTCTCTTCTCAGGTCTCTCTTTTGGGGCCAGAATATAATGGTCCTGTGCCTCCTGCTGTGCACCCCGGCCCTGGGGGCTAAGCCGGCTGAGGAGTTTCAAGCCGGCTGGCAGGCGTTTCATGACCTGTGCAAGGACTCGGAAAAGGCCAAATATCGATCCTCCTGGATGGAGGTCAAGGATCACTTTGAACAAGCCTTTGCAGCCAAGCCTCAAGGGACATATGCACCCAAATCCCTTTACTATCTGGGCCGCACCTACCAGGAACTGGGCAAGCGCTCCTTTGCCCCAAAGGATTTTAAGCAGGCAGTGGATTATTTCCAGGAATTAGGCCGAGAATTCCCCTCCCATAGCTGGACCGACGATGCCAAGCTCTTTCAGGCTGAGGTCCTGCGTGAACATCTTGAGAAGCCCAAGGATGCCTATCTGCTCCTGTTAGACATCCGCTCCAACCACCCGGATGGGGACAAAGCTCCCCAAGCTGAAGCCATGCTTGCTGAAATGGAGCAAAAATACCAAGCCAGGATCGATTCCTGGAAGGCAGAGAGCAGGCAAGGAAAACGTGAGCAGGACAAAGCCGATAAAGACTCATCCTCCAGGAGGCCGGTCTCTCTCCAGGAGATCCGGCACTGGAGCAGTGATGAATTTTCCCGGGTTGTTCTGGATCTGAACTCCCAGGCAGCTTACGATGATATGCTGCTCAAACCAGATTCATCAATTGACAAGCCTTTTTATCGGGTGGTTGTGGATGTGCACAACACCCGGGTTGGAAGTGACACCAAAGACAAATTGTCCATCAATGACGGCATTTTGCGCGAGGTGCGGACCGGACAATACAACCAGAACAAGGCCCGGGTGGTTCTGGACGTCAATTCCCTAGACACCTACCGGATCTTTACCCTGGAGAACCCTGATCGCCTTGTTGTCGATGTCTACGCCCCGGGAAAGGCGGCCCAAAATAAAGAAAAGAGAAAAGGAATCATTGCGACGGCCAAAAGAGACGGGAAGACCATTTCCGGGAGCCTGGTCGAACAACTCGGGCTGGATATCCAGACCATTATGATTGATCCGGGACACGGGGGGAAAGATCCGGGGGCGGTTTGCTCCGGAATCCTGGAAAAAGATATCAACCTGCGTTTAGCCAAAATCCTGGGTGAGATACTCAAGGAAAAAGGGTATAATGTCCAGTATACCCGGACCACAGATAAGTTTATTCCCCTCGAGGAACGCACGGCTATGGCCAATGCCGCATCCACAGACCTCTTCTTATCCCTGCATGTCAATGCTCAGCGCAATACCAAAGTTCATGGCCTGGAGGTCTACTACCTGAATCTGGCCAATTCAGAAGAAGCTGTGCGGGTTGCAGCCCGGGAAAATGCGGTTTCGGAAAAAAAAATAAGCGACTTGCAGCTCATTCTGTCCGATCTCATGCTCAACTCCAAGATCGAGGAGTCTGAAAAATTAGCCCAAAGGGTATTGGACTCCACTTTAGACTACAGCCGGCGTTTTTATAAGGTCAATGATCATGGGGTGCGAAGGGCCCCATTTTACGTGCTTATGGGGGCGCAAATGCCGGCTATTTTAGTCGAACTCGGCTATCTGACCAATCCGACCGAGCGAAAACGACTCCAGGACTATTCTTATCTGAAGCGGATGGCCTGGGGCATATACCAGGGCATCAATGCTTATCGCGAGGAAATCACCAGTTTTGCCCAGCGCTAAATTTCAGCTCCTGGAGCTGAAAATTAAAGGAGAGCAGGAATGACCCAAGCGTATCCCCAAGAAATGAACGATTTTTTGGACCAGTGGCCGAACGAGGACATGAAGAGCGCCTTTGTCCGCCTGGCCGAGCAATTGACCGGCTATGCAGACCTGGAGCTGGACTTCAAGGCCCGGCCTGGAGTGAGTTATTCCTTGCGCGGCAAGCGGCAGGGCCAGGACCGGGAGCTGATGGTCATGGTTGATGTTATCGACGATGACCCGGAAGCCCGCTGGCTTTCGGTCTGCTTTTTTGCCGACATGATCTCGGATCCTGAAGAGGCTGGAGACATAGTTCCCGGCGGATTGCTGGGTCATGATGGATATTGTTTTGATGTCATCTCAGCAGATTCCGAGGATCTGGATTATGTTTGTCAGCGGGTGCAGGAGGCCTACGAGCAGGCTATTTCTTGAACATATACACTGCGAGAGCGATCAGGATGCAGGCAAAGATCTTTTTAAAGCTCTGGGTAGAGATATGTTCGATCAGCCGGGCCCCGATCTGGGCCCCGATGATTCCGCCTATCCCCAGCAGGATCCCGGCTCTGTAATCCACATTGGCCAGTTTATTGTGGGCGATCAAGGCGGACATCGAGATGACCAGGATGGCTGCAAATGAAGTCCCTACTGCTTCCTGAGCCGAATAGCCCAGAAATAATAAAAGTGGGACCATAAGAAACCCGCCCCCCAATCCGGTAAACGATGCAGCCATTCCAACCCCAACCCCGAGCAAAGCCAGCAAAAAGTGATGCATCACAGTAACCTCGTTCTTTGCAGGGTGTTGAATTCATTCCAGAGCAGACCTCGTCGGATCGTGCTGGATGCAGGGTCTGATCTCCTCGTCTGGGTGTGATTGTAATATTCACATAGTTCGTGCAATATTTCAAGCCCTTAAAATATCGCTTAGACTTGTTTTTCTTGGCATTTTCTGGTAATTTTTTTTTGTTCTGCGGTTGATCCCTTTTCTTTCGCTCAAAGGAGTTTTCTATGGCTTCTGAACTGGAGAAAGCCAGGCTGGAAGAGGCTGCATCCCTTATCCAGCAAGCCGGATCAGTAGTGGCTTTTACCGGGGCAGGAATATCCGTGGCCAGCGGGATTCCCGACTTTCGAAGCCCTGGCGGGCTGTGGTCCAAATACGACCCCTTTGAAGTTGCCTCTGCCCATGCCCTGGAGCAGAATCCGCATAAGGTATGGGAGTTTTTGCTGGAAACTGTGGAACTTCTTGAGCGCAGCCAGCCCAATCCCGCCCATTTGGCCTTGGCCGATCTGGAAAAAGAGGGCCGGCTGGCCGGAGTCATTACTCAGAATATCGACAACCTCCACCAGCGGGCAGGGTCCAGCCTGGTCATTGAATACCACGGGAACTTTCAACGTTTTTATTGTCAGAGCTGTCTGATGAACAGAGCGGAACAGGAGGTTATGACCCTGTGCTCAAAGTCTATCCCGGTCCGGTGTCCAGCCTGCGGCGGGCTGGTCCGCCCGGATGTGGTCTTTTTCGGGGAGGCCATACCGGCCCGGGCTCAACAGGAAAGCATGCGGCTTCTTCAGGCCGCGGACGTTTTGATTATAGCCGGAACATCCGGGGAGGTTGCCCCGGCAAATGTCTTGCCACGGCAAATTAAATTGAGAGGGGGGAAGATTATTGAAGTTAACCTAGGAAGCACCTATTATGCCGACATAACCGACGTCCGGTTCGACGCCCCAGCTGAACATGTGTTGCCCCGTCTGGCGGACATTGTTTGTGATCAATAATGGATTCTTTTGGTCTTTTGTGTCCGGGTGCTCCCATGCTTGACTGGAATCAAAATACATTGCGCAACTTCATTCAGGCCCACTTTCAACCCAGACAAACGCAAGCCAGCCCCTCCTGGGTGAACTCTGTTTCTTTTCAGCCCCAAGCAGATGGGACTCTTCTCATCCAGTTCCCTCATACCTATTTCCGGGATTGGTTCGGGCAGTACCTGAAAAAAGATTTTGAGACCTTTATCCAGAACAACTTCCCAGGGATATCCGGATTTGTTTATCAGGACCAGATATTTCCTTTACAGCACAAGGAATCGATATTTCAACCTTTTCAAGGCGATGACCGGCATACATTCGAGCGTTTTTTGTACAATGAAAAAAACAGCCAACAGATGATGACTGCCCTGTCCATCATCAATCAATCACCATGGCCTACACAGTCCCTGCTCATCTGCGGCCCGTCAGGCTGCGGAAAGACCCATTTCCTCCTGGCAATGGCCAATGCCCTGCTGACTGCCGGAATGCCGGGGCCGGTCCTGGCAATTACATGTGACGATCTGTTAAGCCTCGACAGGCTGCCGGCCGAGGACAAAGAGCGAGCCCAAAATGAGATTCGCACGGCCCGGGCCTTGTTTCTTGACGATGTCCACAGAATAGAAAAGTTCCCTGCCCTGCAAGATGAATTTCTTGTTCTGTACGATGCCTTGGAAGAGCAAGGGGTGCCCATGGTCTTTACCTGTTTGAGAAAGCTTTCGGAAAATGGGGAAGTAAAGCCAAATCTCCGTTCCCGCCTGGAAGGAGGGGGCATCCTGCATTTGAAAAGGCCTGATCTGGACATCCGGCTGCAGTTTGTGCAGCAGGAAAGTCAAAACCACGGCCTTAATCTCTCGGAAGGCGATCACTTGAATCTGGCCAGGCAATGCCAGGATTTCCAAGCCATAAGCCACGTTCTGTTTAAGCTTCTGGCCCAAAAAAACCTGCGTTCCCCGGCCAGGAAGCAGGACATTTCCGAGTGCATAGCCCGGGCCGGCGCAGACAAACCTCAGCCTTTGTCCTGTGAGGAAATCCTGGACAGAGTGGCCAGCCACTTCTCCTTACCGGTTCAGGAGCTGATTTCTCATCGCAGGCATAAGAAGTCTGTCCTGGCCAGACAAATAGCTATTTACATTTGTCGTAATCTGCACCACATCTCTTTTACTCAAATCGGAGCCCTATTCGGGGGGCGCAATCACAGCTCTGTTATTTATGCCTTTAAGAAGATTCAGTCCCTGCAAAAGGAACGCCCGGAGGTCAAATCCCAAGTGCAAAACCTTTTGAAACAATGCGCTGAAAAATCGTACAAAACCAGATGTTAGCCTTACATTGAATTCCCATGTACCGCTTTTCAAGAATGACACTCATGACGAATTATTCCGGCATAGCTTCTTTTTTTGCCCGTTATTGGCAAAAAATATTTCAGATTTGCCGGAGGCAAAGCTGAAAGGAGACCCTTTTCATGAATGTAACAGTGACCAAAGAGAATATCCTGGAAGGGGTGCAAAAGGCGGCCAGCATTATTCCGGCCAGGACTGGGGCCGCTTTTTTGCGTACCATCTGGCTGGAGAATACTGATTCCAATCTGCATATCATGTCCACGGATTCCAAGCTGGAATTTTCCGGGAAGTATCCGGTCCAAAGCCAGGAGCCGGGGCTGGTTGGAGTGCAGGGACGCAGCTTTTACGAGCTGCTTCGCAGGCTCCCGCCGGGTGAAATCACTTTCCGCTCAGATGAAGACACCCTGCTTTTGGAACAGGGCCGGCGCAAATACAAGCTGCCCACATTTGACTCCACATGGTTTCAGCCCTTTTCGCCTTTTCCGGCTGAAAACGCGGCCAGCTGGTCCGGATCAGAGCTTCGAGGCCTTATTGACCGCATACTTTTTTGCATCGCCGACGATAGTACGGACAATATGCACTTCTTGAAGATGACTCCTCTCCCGGAGACAGAGAACATAGAAGTGTGCGGATTGAACGGGCATCAGTTTGCCATGGTCAGTTTATCTCATCCTGAGATCCATCCCTTGCTGGGCGAAGAAGGGATAATGATCGCCAAGCCCTATCTGGTTGAACTCAAGAAGTGGCTTACAGACAAGAGCATTTACTTTACTGTGGACCAAAAGCGTCTTTTCTTTACCAATCAGAACACAACCGAGATCTTCAGTCTGCCTCTGAACTATGATCAATACCCTAATTACAATGCCTTTTTCACATTTTTTGAGGGGGAAACCTCCCGTATGCGGGTAGACAAGGAAGAACTCATGGACTCTCTGGAACGGTTGCTGATTTTTAATACCGAAACCCAGCGCTGTTCTTACTTTGTTTTTGATGACCAGGAGCTCATTATCTACTCCCAGGGCCAGGATACGGGTGAAGCCACTGAATCATTGCCCATTGAGTTTGAGGGCCAGCTGGACAAGATCATCTTCCCCACCAAGAACGTCATCGATGTCCTGCACCATTTCCAGTCCCCGGTGGTGGATTTTGAATTCACCTTGAACAATGGACCGTGCAAGATCACCGGAGAGGACGATTCGGGCTACCTGGTGATCATCATGCCGGTACAGATTGATGAAGAAACTTATTATACAGACGAAGCAATGGAATAACTATGCAGAGCAACCAGTATAACGCTGAAAGTATAACGATCCTGGAAGGCCTGAGTGCTGTTCGCAAGCGCCCGGCCATGTATATTGGAAGCACAGATACCAATGGGGTGCACCACCTGGTTTATGAGGTGGTGGACAACAGCATTGATGAGGCCATGGCCGGATACTGCGACCGGATCAATGTGAACATTCATCTGGACAACAGCATTACGGTCACGGACAATGGCCGGGGAATACCGGTGGATATCCACCCCAAAGAGAACCGTCCGGCAGTGGAGGTGGTCATGACCGTACTCCATGCCGGGGGAAAGTTTGACAATCAGAGCTATAAGGTTTCCGGCGGTCTGCATGGAGTCGGCATTTCGGTGGTCAATGCCTTGTCCGAGTCCCTGGAAGTGACCATCAGGCGGGACGGGCACAAATACTACCAGAAGTATGCGAAGGGCCATCCAGTGTGTGCTCTGCAAGATAAAGGACCCACTGAGCGGACCGGAACCAGCGTGCACTTCCGTCCGGACGAGGCCATTTTCGAAGACCTGGTGCTTAACTATCAGATGCTCAGCAAGCGCTTTGAAGAGCTGGCCTATTTAAACAGTGGTCTGCAGATTCATCTCTTTGATGAGCGGACCAGCCAGGAGGATGTCTTCCAGTTTGAGGGAGGGATCAAATCCTTTGTTCACCATTTGAACGAGGCTGAAACCCCGCTGCACGATATTGTCTTTGGGCAGGGAGAAATGCAGGATGTGATTATAGAATTCGCCCTGCAGTATCACAGTGGTTATAAGAACAACGTCATCTCTTTTGCCAACAACATCCGAACCAAGGAAGGCGGCACTCACCTGTCCGGGTTCAAAACCGCTTTGACCCGGACCATCAACGCCTATATCCAAAGCTCGGATCTGCCTAAGAAATTGCAGCAGCGGATCACCGGGGACGATGTCCTGGAAGGACTGACCACGGTGATCAGCGTCAAACTTCCGGATCCCCAGTTTGAAGGACAGACCAAGACCAAGCTGGGAAACAGCGAGGTAGCCGGGTATATGTCCGCTATCTGCGGAGAGATACTCGGCACCTACCTGCAGGAAAACCCCAAGGACGCCAAGGTCATGGTGGAGAAGGTGGTCGATGCGGCCCGGGCCAGGGAAGCGGCCCGCAAGGCCAAGGACCTGGTCCGCCGCAAGAGCGCCCTGTCTGATTCCGCCCTGCCGGGCAAACTGGCTGATTGCCAGACCAAGGATCCTTCTTTGAGTGAGCTGTTCATAGTTGAGGGTGACTCAGCCGGCGGCTCGGCCAAACAGGGCCGGGACCCCAAATGCCAGGCCATTTTGCCCCTCCGGGGCAAGATCCTGAACGTGGAGAAGACACGCTTCGACAAGATGCTGGAAAACAAGGAAATCCAACATTTGATCACCGCCATGGGGGCTGGAATCGGAGATGATGAATTAGATCTCAAGAAGCTCCGCTACCATAAAATCATCATCATGACCGACGCAGATGTGGACGGGGCCCATATCCGCACCCTGCTGCTCACCTTTTTCTA
>JBKHIL010000266.1:0-3527 GCA_046538645.1 Desulfovermiculus sp. | reverse complement strand
TGCAAAATACTACGGCCATGCCTGCAAGTGAGTGCCGGACGGCCTACTGGTGAGCTGGCTTTTGCGTAGGGCGGGCTTGACCCCAAGCCCAGCCCTCTTCATGCTCTGTTTCATTCTTGATCAAACTGGGCGGCTGCGGCCGGAGGCGGTGCTGAACACTGCACATCTTCAACACCCATCAGGCCAGTAAATGCTGAACGTGCTTCAAAGGCAAAGAGGCTGGAACTCGGTAGCCCGGTCCTCTCCGAGGGCCGGGTCGGTAAAGGCCACGGCCTTTTCATTGAAATAAACTCTTTCTTCCTCTGGTCCCCCTCCCTCTCGCTTGTCATCCAGGCGGGAGAGAGGGGTAAGGTGAGGATTCTTTCATTGCGATATCGAATATTAAGTTAAAACACTCCCCACTCGCAAATCTTTCAAATTTCACCCAGACCAACATGAGACACCCGTCACAAGCAAACATCCTTATCCTCGGGGTGGGCAATATCCTCCTCTCAGATGAAGGAGCCGGAGTCAGGGCCCTTGAACTCCTGGAGGATCGATACACCTTTCCGCCTCAGGTCGAACTCCTGGACGGAGGAACCAGCGGTTTAGAGCTCTTGCCCGCCCTGGATCACAGGACCCATGTGTACATCATCGACGTGGTCCAGCAAAAAGACCTGGACCCAGGTCAGATAATGATCCTGGATCTGGCCCGGTCGCCGGGCTATTTTCGGCAGAAGATCTCCCCCCATCAGCTGGGCTTAAGCGAAGTCCTGGCCGTGGCTGAAATGAGCGGAAGCCTGCCCCCCAATATCACCCTCTTGGGCATTCGACCGCAGAGTCTGGAGACCGGGCTGGAACTGACACAGACAATACGTGACGGGCTGGAAAATATCATCCAATTTTTGGTAGACGATCTCACTAAATTGGACCTCCCTCCCATCCCTCGGATACAAGAAAATGAATCATAGCTTTATTGACATTTGAAGTTTATATTCTATAAAAGTTATAGTTTTTTTAAGACTACAATCTTCAAAGGCGGGACTCGTATGAAACAAGATTTTACCCCTAAGATGGCTCTGGCTTTTCCGGGTAGGGCTGGCCCTCTCCGAGGCCCAGCCTCTTTGATCAACGCACTCCCGGCCCTCGGAGAGGCCCGGGCTACTGGGCCCAGCCCTCTTCATACCCAGTTTCATAATTGATCAACCCGGCAAATTTCCCCTTTTTTGCCCTCCTTGGGGCCAAAAATATTTCAGATTTGCCGGCGGCAAAGCTGAACCTAACAGATCCTGGGCAGCTGCTCCCCTTCCAGCATATGCATCAAGCGCGTGCCGCCTATAGCTGTATTCAGCACTACCCGGCCGGGATGTCCATCAACCACGCGTCCGATGATCCGGGCCCGGACCCCGAGTTCATCTTCCTGCATGATGTGCAAGGCCTGCTCAGCCTTGTCTTCAGGCACTATACAGATCATCTTGCCCTCATTGGCCAAAAACAGGGGGTCCAAACCTAAAAACGAACACCCTTCCTCTACTCCGGGATTGACCGGAATGCTTGATTCATCCAATTCAATACTCACCTGGGACTGTTCCGCTATTTCTTTGACCGTAGTGGCCAGCCCGCCCCGGGTGGGATCACGCAAAACGTGCACCTCCCCGATCTCCTCAATCAGCTTTTGAGACAGAAGATGCACAGCAGCTGAATCGCTCTGTACCGGAGTTTGAAACCGAAGTCCCTCCCGCTGGGCTAAAATGGTCAAGCCATGGTCTCCGATGGTCCCGTTCACCAGAACGATATCACCGGGCCGGGCCTGGTCCCCCTGCGGCAGATTCGTGGTTCGTATTTCTCCCAGACCGGTGGTATTGATAAACACCTGATCCACTGCCCCCCTGGGCACCACCTTGGTATCCCCGGTCACCACCTGCACTCCGGCCCGCTCGGCAGCCTGGGCCATACTGGCCACAATGCGGTCCAGAACCTCACGCTCCAAACCCTCTTCCAGGATGAATCCGCAGCTCATATACAGGGGAACGGCCCCGATCATGGCCACATCGTTCACCGTGCCGTGCACGGCCAGAGAGCCTATGTCTCCCCCGGGGAAAAAGAGGGGAGTCACTGTAAAGGTGTCTGTGCTCATGGCCACCGGCCCGGACATCTCGAGACAGGCGGCGTCATTTAAGGAAGAAAGGTGCGCATTGCCCAGATGGTGGACAAAGATCTCCTGTATAAGACGCTGCGAAGCCAGCCCTCCGCTTCCATGATCTAAAAGAATATGTGTATGCATTGGGTTGTTCTTTGCTCTTTTATGGAAAAGTGTTTGGAGAGAAAATCAAGCTTGATTCTTGAACAGGACGCGCAGTTGACCTCAGCCGTGGCTTTTCTGTCCTGCCGCTTGCCCCTGTGCGCTTTTTCGCTTTCCGCTCACACCCCATACCTGAATACAGCCGCACAGCTGCCTTCAGTGGACACCATGCACGGCCCCACCGGCTGGGACGGGGTGCACTTTTCCCCAAACAGCGGGCACTGCCTGGGCCGCAATATGCCTTTGAGCACTTCCCCGCAGCGGCAGCCCGGCGGCTCGCGATCTTCAATTTCTCTCAGTCCAAACTTTTCCCAGGCGTCAAAGGAGGCAAATTCTGGACTCAAAAGCAAACCGCTGTTCTCCATATCCCCCAGCCCCCGCCATTTGACCGTGTGCCGGACAAAGACCTCATCCATCACTGCCAAAGCACTTTTATTCCCCTCATCCTTGACCGCCCGGGGATAGGCGTTGACCACCTCCGCCATGTGGCAGGCCTGCTGCCGGGACAGATTGTCCAAAGCCATGAGAATATCCACGGGCTCAAAACCGGCAACCACCGCAGGAATCCCGAACTCCTCACTCAGAAAACGGTACGGGGCAAGCCCGATCACTGTGGACACATGCCCGGGCAGGAGAAAGGCGTCCACTTCAATGTCTTTATTACCCAGCAAGGTGCGCAAAGCAGGTGGAACCCGCTTATGGCAGGAAAGCAGGGACAGGTTGTCCACCCTTTGCGTCCTGGCCTGCTTCAAGGTGGCAGCTACTCCAGGAGCGGTGGTCTCAAAGCCCACTCCCAGAAAAACAACCTCCCGCTCTGGGTTGGCCCGGGCCAGATCCACAGCCTGCGTTGGTGAATAGCATACCCTGACGTCCGCCCCCAGGGCTTTGGCCCTCTGCAGGCTTCGCCCTTTGGAATCCGGAACCCGCATCATATCCCCAAAGGTGGCCACAATCACCTGCGGGTCCTCTGCCAGCTTGAGGCACGCAGCCACCTCCCGGGCATGGGTCACGCACACCGGACACCCGGGACCGGAAATATGCTCTACTTCTGAAGGCAATAGGGAACGCAGGCCAGATTTATATATGGACACCGTGTGCGTTCCACACACCTCCATAAACCGCAGCCGGTCTTTTACCCGGGCTTTGATCCGTCCGGCCAGTTCCCGGCACAATTGGGGATCAGCATAGCCCTGCAGTGTATTCCTGGTCTGTACATCCATCCCGGTACTCAAGACATGAAGGTTAC
>JBKHIL010000265.1:0-3529 GCA_046538645.1 Desulfovermiculus sp. | reverse complement strand
CTGTTCTTTGCCGAGCCGAGCACGCGGACCAAGACCTCATTTGATATAGCGGCCAAACGTTTGTCTGCAGATACCTTTTCCCTGGCTCAAACCGGAAGCAGTCTGCAAAAAGGCGAAAACCTGAAAGATACTGCCCTGACTCTGCAGGCCATGCATCCCGATGCTCTGGTCATCAGGCACAGTATGAGCGGGGCTGCCCACTATCTGTCCCAAATCCTGACCTGTAAAGTCATTAACGCCGGGGACGGATGGCATGCCCATCCCACCCAGGCCCTGCTGGACGGGTTCACCCTCTACCAAGTTTGGTCTGATTTTGCTGGAAAAACACTGCTCCTGCTCGGCGACATCGCCCACAGCCGCGTGGCCCGTTCAGATGTAGAGCTCTTTTACAAGCTCGGGGTGCACATCAGGGTCTGTGCTCCCAGGACTCTGCTTCCCCGTGGTATCGACAACTGGCCGGTCCAAGTATTTACCGATCCGGTTCCGGCCTGTACCGGTGTGGATGCCATTCAGTGCCTGCGCCTGCAGCTCGAACGGCAATCCGCCGGACTCTTGCCCTCTTTACGAGAATACGCCCAGTTTTACGGCCTGCGCTCTTCTCTTTTGGACCTGGCCCAGCCCGGAGTTAAAGTACTCCATCCCGGCCCTGTCAATCGAGGGATAGAGATTCAATCTTCCCTGGCCGACGCAGGAAACAGCCTGATCCTAACCCAGGTCAGCGCAGGGGTAGCTGTGCGCATGGCCCTTTTGTACCTTTTTCTTACCCAGAGCCAAAAGGAGTGATCATGTCCGCACCGGAATGCGTTGTCCGCAATGGAAGGTGGCAGGATCGTCTGCACGATGTGGTCATTGGTCAAGGCCGGATCGTAGATCTCTTGCCTGCAGATTCAGCCCGCTGCTTTGAAGGCCTGGAGTGCATTGAAGCCAGGGGAGCAATGCTCTTGCCCGGTCTTATCGACGGTCACACCCATGTGCGCGAACCGGGACAGGAACATAAAGAAGACATAGATACCGGCCTCAAAGCCGCCGCTCAGGGAGGATTTGGTCATATCCTGTGCATGGCCAATACAGACCCGGTTAATGATTGCGCCGCTGTGACCAGACTTCAAATCCAAAGGGCAGTCTCATCCCATCCCCAAGGTCCATTTCTCCATCCGGTCGGGGCTGTAAGCAAGGGATTGGCAGGTCTGGAATTGGCCCCATATTTCGAATTGGCCGAAGCCGGCTGTATAGCCCTATCCAACGACGGACTCCCGGTCACCGACAATCACCTCTTCCGGCGGGCCCTGGAATACAGCACCGGGCCCGGCCTTTTAGTTATCGATCACTGCGAAGACCCCGGACTGGCCGCGGGTGGGCAGGTCAATGAAGGACTCATCAGTGACACCCTGGGACTGCCCGGTCAGCCCTGCATAGCTGAATCCATCCAGGTTGCCCGGGATATCCTGCTGTCCAAATACTTGCACATCCCGGTCCATCTTGCCCATATAAGTACCCGGGAATCTGTGGAACTTATTGCCAGGGCCAAGCAGGAAGGAGTGCCTGTGACCGCCGAAACCTGCCCGCATTACCTGCTCTGGGATGAGGAGCTGGTTCGCGGATATTTTACCTTGGCCAAGGTCAATCCCCCCTTGCGAACTTCGGACGATGTTTTGGCCCTCCGCCAGGCCGTGCGAGAAGGGGTCATTGACATATTGGTCACCGATCACGCCCCGCATGCCGATTTTGAAAAAGACGCCCCCTTTGCCCAGGCCCCCAATGGAATCTCTGGTCTGGATACCGCCCTCTCTTTATCCTGGTCCCTGGTCCAGGACCAGATTCTGTCTCTCACAGATCTCATCCAGCTGTGGTCATCTGCTCCGGCTGCCCTCTATGGTCTCAAAACCAACTCCTTTACTCCTGGTGCTCCGGCTGATATCTGCATTTTTGATCCTGAAGCATCATGGACTGTGACTGCGGAAAGTATGGCCTCAAAGGGCAAGAACTCCCCCTGTCTGGGCCAGGTCCTTCCTGGCCGGGTAAAGGCCCTTATGCTCCAGGGCAGATTGATTTATGAGCATGCCTAGTGCAGCATCAATTTTTTATTATCGCATCGCCGGGATAATCCGCTCTTTCTCTGGTTCCCTTCCATGCGACCGCATTGGGCCGGAGGGAGAGGTCAGGAAAGAGTTCTTCTTTGCCATATTGATGATCAGGCACGGCATTTGGCCCAAATATCCCCTTCAATATTTTTTCATCGCCCACCTGTTAGTTCAGGCCCTTTAAGGAGTGCGGAGAGTTTTATGGCCTCAATCATGGTTCTTGATGACGACAAGAGCCTGCGCGAAGTCCTGGATGTGGCGTTGAGCCAGCAGCAACATTCCATCCATCAGGCAGGTTCTATAAAAGAGGCCTCACGTATTATCACCAACGAGATCATAGATCTTGCTTTTGTGGACCTGCGCCTTGGATCCGAAAACGGTCTGGATTTTCTGAACTGGCTGCAGGACCAGGCCATTGACCTGCCAGTGATCATCATCACAGCGTATGCTGATTCCCAATCCGCAGTGCAGGCCATGAAGCTCGGTGCTAAAGACTATATAGCTAAACCCTTTGACGTTGATGAATTGCTCCTCCTGGTGCAAAGACACCTGGAACACTCCCGCCTGGCTGAAGAAAACAAATGGCTCAAAAGTCAGATAAAGAGCCATTTCGGCACCCTTATCGGCGAAAGCAATAAGATGCAGGAAGTTTTTCAATTGGTACGGCGCATCGCGCCTACCAATATCCATGTCTTGCTCACCGGAGAGTCTGGAACAGGTAAAGAACTCATAGCCCGGGCTATACATGAGTACAGCCCTCGCAGCGAACACCCCTTGATGATCGTAAACTGCGGCGGACTGCCCGAATCACTGGTCGAAAGCGAGCTCTTCGGCTATCGTCGCGGTGCATTTACCGGAGCGGATCGGGCCAAGAAAGGACTCCTGGAAAAGGCGGACCAAGGCACCTTTTTTTTGGATGAAGTCGGAGAGCTCAAGCCCGGAACCCAGGTCAAACTCTTGCGCTGTATACAGGATGGAAGCTTCATTCCCCTGGGAGGGACTGAACTGATACGCACAAACCTGCGCTTTCTGGCTGCCACAAACCGGGATATTGAAAAGGATGTAGCGGATGGAAGGTTCCGGGAAGATCTCTTTTATCGTTTAAGCGGGGTTATAATTCACATTCCCCCCTTACGGGAACGGGGGGATGACATTTTTCTCCTGGCTGAACATTTTTTACACAAATTCTGCCGCCAACAAAACAAAACGCTTTTGGGCTTAAGCCGCCAATCCAAACAAAAGCTCAAGAACTATCACTATCCTGGAAATATCCGAGAGCTGGAAACGATCCTGGCCCGAGCTGTGGCCCTGGAGGCAGGCCAGTATATTACCCCGTCTTCCCTGATTATCTATGAACAGCCTCTCCCAGCCCAAACCAGCGCCCGGGAAAAAGTTCTCAATCAGGATTTATCCCTGGATGAATACCTGGAACAGGAAGATCGGGATAT
>JBKHIL010000040.1:0-9507 GCA_046538645.1 Desulfovermiculus sp. | reverse complement strand
TTCCTGGCCCAAAAACAAGGCGAACTTTACATCGGCGGCTGCACAGACCCTTCAGAGTTGACCGCCGAGGTCAGGCAGAAGGCCCTGGGGCTGGCCAGAATACTCACGAACCGGGAGATCCACAGGGAAGGGAAATGCTGATACCACAGCGGCGCACTTTCAGTCATTCCCGCGAAAGCGGGATTCCAAAATCTTGTTGAATGGTCCAATATCCACTTTGACCTGGGATATGGAAATCTGTACAGTACTCCCGTGCTGCGCCTGGAAACGCTCCCAGGAGTTCAGGCGTATCTCCCAGTCATGCTGTTTGATCACAAAAAACTCAAGTCACTCAAAGGCAGGATCATGACCAACAAGCCCCCGATTTTTGATTGCAAAACCCCGGACGATGTCAAGAAAGCGGTCAAAGAACACAACATCAAATTCATTCAGTTCTGGTTCGTGGACGTCATGGGCACGATCAAAAGCTTTCAGGTCATGCCCCAGGAGCTGGAAGAGGCATTTGATGAAGGCATGGGCTTTGACGGCTCATCCATTGAAGGTTTTTCCCGCATCCATGAAAGCGACATGGTGGCCTTTCCCGATCCCACCACCTTCCAGCTCGTCTCCTGGCGGCCTACGGAATACCCGGTTGCCCGCATGTTCTGCGATATCAAGACCCCGGAAGGACTGCCCTATGAGGGAGACAGCCGGTATGTGCTCAAGCGCATCCTGAACAAGGCCGCTGAGCAGGACCTGTCCTACTATGTCGGCCCGGAGCTGGAATTCTTTCTCTTTGCCAACTCCCAGGAACCCAAGACCCTGGATGTCGGCGGATACTTCGATGCCCCGCCCCTGGATATGGCCAACACCATTCGCCGGGATATCATTTTGGCACTGAACAATATGGGGATTGAAGTGGAGTACAGTCACCACGAGGTGGCTCCCAGCCAGCACGAGATTGACCTCCGCTACCAGGAAGCGTTGAAGATGGCTGACATCTCGGTAACCTACAGGGTTCTGGTCAAGGAAATCGCCCGCAAGCACGGGGTATACGCCACCTTCATGCCCAAGCCTCTTTTCGGTCAGAACGGAAGCGGTATGCATGTCCACCAGTCTTTATTCCGGGGCCAGGTTAATGCCTTTTACGAGCCTCAAGGCGAGTACGGCCTGAGTCAAACCGGCCGGTCCTACATTGCCGGCCTGCTCAGGCACGCCCGGGAATACACGGCGGTTACTAATCAATGGGTCAATTCCTACAAGCGCCTGGTCCCCGGATATGAGGCTCCGGTATACATAGCCTGGGCCAAGCGCAACCGCTCCGCCCTGGCCCGGGTCCCCATGTACAAGCCGGGCAAGGAAGCGGCAACCCGGGTGGAACTCCGCTCTCCCGATCCAGCCTGCAACCCCTATCTGTGCTTCGCCGTGACCCTGGCCGCGGGACTTAAGGGCATTGAGCAGAACTATGAGCTTCCAGCCCCGGTGGAAGCTGATATATACGATATGCGTCACGAAGAACGCCTGACCCACGGCATTCACAATCTTCCCGGCAGTCTGTACGAAGCTATTGAAGAAATGGCGTCCAGTACCATGCTCAAGGAAGCCCTGGGAGATCATATCTTTGACAAGTTCATCGAGAACAAACGCATTGAATGGCATAACTACCGCATTCAAGTGACCGACTATGAGCTCAACAAGTATCTCCCCCTGCTTTAACAAAAAAGCGCCCGAAAGGGCGCTTTTTTTATTTTTTGCCCGCTTTGGGGCAAAAATTATTTCAGATTTGCCGGAGGCAAAGCTGAACGCAATCAACTCACCCGGCTGAGCCGGTTCTTTTCCGCTTCCACCCAGTCCAGAGCCTGCCGTAAGTCCAGGCTCTGCGTGTAGATAGCTTTGCCGGTGATCACCCCGGCCAGGCCATTGAAAGTCAGGGGAAACAAGGCCTTGATATCCTCAAGATCTGTCACTCCGCCTGCGGCGATCACCGGAAGGGAGGTCGCCTCCACCACCCGGCTCACCCCATGCACATTGACACCGCTTTGCATTCCGTCCCGACTGATATCTGTATACACGACAAAAGCCGCTCCCATATTCTCCAGTTCCGGAACCACCTGCTCTACGGTCATGTCAGTCTCCGCTACCCATCCCCTGGCCTTGAGCCTGCCATTGGCTGCATCCAAAGACACGCCCACCTGGCCCGGAAATGCCCTGCACAGTTCTTTGAGGCTGGCCGGGTCTTCCAGGGCCAGCGTCCCGATGATCAAGCGGGCTACTCCGGCCTGGAAATAGCGCTTGGCCGCCTCAATATCCCGGATTCCGCCGCCCAATTGAACCGGGACCGGAACCTGTGAACACAACGTATGAATGAGGTCCTGATTGACCGGCTCCCCCTGAAATGCTCCATCCAGGTCCACAACATGCAGCCAGGAAGCCCCCTGATCCACCCAGTGCATGGCCACCTGAACCGGATCTTCGGAGAACACTGTCACCTCCGTGGCCACACCTTGCCGCAGGCGGACACAGCGTCCTCCCTTGATATCCACAGCAGGGAATACAATCATAACCCCAAGTCCTCCAGGCCCTGCTTTATCCCTTCCCGGGCCAGGGTTTCAGCACTCACCCATTTCCCTCCCCGCCGAATGAATCGGCCAAATCCCAACAGATCCTCGGTTAATGATTTCTGCTCCTGGTCGTAATGAAAGCGATCAAGCAGCTCTTTGTTTTGCACATCAAGGAGGTACAAATCCAAAACCACTTTGGCCGGTTCTTCCGCCCCCCATTCTCCACCTTTCCGTTCCCGCCATTCAAACACTTGGGGGATAAGAAGCAGGTCTGCCGGGACGCAGCGTCCAATTCTGGACCAGTACTCCAAACCGGACATACCCAGGTCCTCGGCCTCAAAAAGAACGATTTCTCTACATTGCTCAACAACGGAAGGCCCGATGTACGAGGTGACCTCTTTGGCATGGAGTTCTTGCTCCAAGAGCGAGTTCAGAGCCTGAAGAACCTCTGGAGACAAAGGCTCCTCGTCCTCAGGCAGGCATCCGGCCAACAGCTGCCAGGAATCACAGGGCTTGACAAAATCGGCCACGGCCAGCTCGGTGTGCTCCAAATCAGGCCCACCCGTCTGGCGCGGCCCGCACCCCACACTCATGCCTACCCAGAACACGATACATGCGATTGCTAAATACCTGGGCTTCAATCCAGACTCCCCTTTGTGCTGAAGATGGTTGAATGTTCGCGGCGCAGGGCCTGCCTCAGGCACAAGCCAAACCCTTTGAAAGCAGATTCCAGGAGGTGATGTCCATTACATCCATAAGCAAACCTGATGTGCACATTCATTCCGGCCCGAAAGGCGAGGGATTTGAAGAATTCCCGCCAGACATCCTTTTCCTGCCCAAAAAGATACGCGGGCAAAAGATCGTCAGCATAGACCAAATAAGGGCGGCCGGAAAAATCGACTGCCACATCGGCCAGAGCCTCATCCATGGGCACCCGGGCCCAGCCCACCCGGGCCAGACCGGTCTTGTCGCCCACTGCCTGCTGCAAGGCCTGTCCCAGGCACAGGCCGATATCTTCCAGGCTGTGATGGGCATCCACTTCCAGATCCCCCCTGGCCTCTAGCTCCAGGTCCATGCCGGCCCAAAAAGACATCAGGGTCAGCATATGATCGGCAAATCCCATGCCAGTATGAATGTTCACCTGTCCTCCTCCCGGCATGCACATACTGATCTGGATACTGGTTTCCCGCGTGGTCCGTTCAAGCTGCGCTGTCATCCTGGACATGCATCTTCTCCTCTCGTTCCCTTTTCCTGCCCACAAATACCGCAATCCAGATTCCAAGTTCATACAGCAAAATGAGCGGTCCGGCCATAAACGTCTGGGTGAATACGTCCGGAGGTGTCAATAAGGCTGAAACCAAGAACCCGCACAGGATGGCATACTTTCGTTTTTTGCGCAGCATGGCTGGTGTTACCAGGCCCAGGCGGGCCAGAAAAAAAATTACCAGAGGAAGCTCAAAAACAATGCCAAAGGCTATAAGCATGCGCAGGGCAAAAGAAAAGCCCTCTTTCATGGTGATCATGGGGCTGATAAACACATCTGAAAAGCCCATGAAAAACTTGTAGGCAAAGGGAAAGACAATGAAATACCCGAACAGACTGCCGGCCACAAAAAACAGGGCCGAACAGAAGGAAATGGGCATTATGTACTTGCGCTCAGGGATATAGAGCCCGGGCCGGACAAAAAGCCAAATCTGATAAAAAATGTACGGGCTGGTTAAAAAAATGCCAGCCACAAAGGCCACTTTTATGTAGGTAAAAAAGGCCTCGTGCGGAGCGGTGTAAATCATGGTGCTCTTTTCGGGCAAGGCCTCAAACAAAGGAAGCATCAGCCAGTCAAAAAGGGTCTCGGCAAAGGCATAACAGGCCAGCATCCCAACAAAAGCAGCAATCAGAGCCCGGATCAGCCTGCGCCGGAGATCGTCCAGATGCTCCAAAAACCCCATTTCTCCCAGCGAGGAATCCTGGCTTTCACCATTCCGGGTTTGATCTTCAGCCATTCCGGGTACTCCGCGCTTCATTCTCTGCAACTGACTCAGACTTCATATTTGCATCATCACTCTGGTCTTGCGTGATTTTGGCAGTATCAAATTCCTCCTGGGTCTGAGAACCGGCCGGACCCTGATCCCTGGACTCGATATCACTCTCTTCAGAGCCTGTCTGCCGGGTGGTGCCCTGTTCAGAAGAAGCGGTATCCGCCTTTTTGTCCCGCTCCATGTCCGCCAACTGGGTTTCAAAGTCAATAGTCCTCTTCACATCAGAGCTCATGCGCCGGAACTCGGCCATGCCCTTGCCCAGAGCCCGGGCTACATCAGGCAGTTTGGACGGGCCAATGACCAGCAGGGCCACGACCAGAATGAGCAGGACTTCAGTTGTACCGATTCCAAACATGATATTTTCCTCACTCTAACCCGCATAATAAAAAGAATTCATTTCAAAAGAGGACTGTCCGGAAAATAAATTTCAGTTCAGTCAAGGCCAGACTGAAACCTACTCCCATTCAATAGTGCTTGGTGGTTTGGAGGAGATGTCCAGGACCACCCTGTTCACCCCCTTAACTTCATTTATAATCCGGTTCGATATCCGGGCCAGAAGATCATCCGGCAACCTGGCCCAGTCTGCGGTCATGGCATCTTTGCTTTCCACCACCCGCAAGGCGACCACATGCTCATAGGTCCGCTCATCACCCATCACGCCCACGGTTTTCAAGGGCAAAAGCACGGCAAAACCTTGCCATACTTTGGCATACCATCCAGAGGCCATCAGTTCATGCTGAACAATCTTATCCGCTCGGCGCAACACCTCCAGCCTCTCCGGGGTGATTTGGCCGATAATCCTGATGGCCAGGCCAGGCCCGGGAAAGGGATGCCTCCAGACCAGAAAATCGGGAAGTCCCAGCTCCATGGCTACCTTGCGCACCTCATCCTTGAACAGCTCCCGCAGTGGCTCTATGAGCTCAAGATTCATCTTTTCCGGCAGCCCACCAACATTGTGATGGCTTTTAATCACAGCCGAAGGTCCTTTAAAGGATATGCTTTCAATCACATCCGGATACAGGGTCCCCTGGGCCAGAAAACGGACTCCAGGTATGGATCTGGCTTCCTGCTCAAAGACCTCAATAAACGTGCTGCCAATGATCTTGCGCTTTTCTTCCGGGTCCTGAACTCCGTGCAGCCGGCTCAGGAAGATATCCTGGGCCTTTACGTATCGTAAGTTCAGATCAAAATGCTTTTGCAGGTACTGGACCACCTCCTCTCCCTCATCCGCGCGCAACAACCCGTTATCTACAAAGATGCAGTGCAGTTGCTTGCCTATGGCCTGATGCAGAAGTGCGGATACGACTGTAGAGTCAATTCCCCCGCTTAAACCGCAGACAACCTGACTGGAGCCAACTTTTTGAGGGATCTCTTCCAGCACAGATTGGACAAATGAGGCCATGGTCCAGGCGGCCCTGGCCTGCACGATCTCAAAAAGAAAATTGCGCAGGATCTGATCTCCGTCCTCTGTATGGGCCACTTCCGGATGGAATTGGAGGGCGTAAAGTTCTCTTTGGACATCAGCCATGGCGGCAATGTCCACCTGATCTGTATGGGCCAGGACCTCAAATCCAGGAGGAGGCTGCACCACCCGGTCCCCATGCGACATCCATACGGTGAGTCTGGACTCTCCCATCTTTGCCCACAACTTATTTTGTTTCAGCACAGTCAATTCAGCCCGCCCGTATTCCCGATTCTGGGCTGGGACGACCTGGCCGCCAAGTTCTCTGGCCATGAGCTGCATGCCATAGCAAATCCCCAGGATTGGTATTCCCAAGGAAAAGACTTCCGGATCCACTCCTGGAGAGCCTGACTCGCAGACACTGGCCGGACCTCCGGACAGGACTATCCCCCTTGGCTTCAGCTTCTTGATCTTTTCAATGGGCAGAGTGCAGGGATGAATCTCGGAATAGACCCCGGCCTCCCGGATGCGACGGGCAATGAGCTGCGTATACTGGGAACCGAAATCAAGAATAACCACTGTTTCTTCAGGATGCATTGAGTGCTCCGCCTTAATAGGTATCAATCTGATAATTCGGTGATTCTTTGGTGATGATCACGTCATGCACGTGACTTTCCTTGTATCCGGCAGCTGAAATCTGGATAAACTCAGTATCCACTTTGAGCTGGTCAATGGAGGAGCATCCTACATAGCCCATGCCTGATCTGAGTCCGCCCACCAGTTGATACAGGGTCTCCAGGACCCGTCCCTTGTAGGGAACCCGGCCTACGATTCCTTCCGGCACAAATTTATTGGTCGGCTGCTGAAAATAGCGCTCGCTGCTGCCTTCCTTCATGGCATCAATGGATCCCATGCCCCGGTAGATCTTATACCTGCGCCCTTGATAGAGGATGGTCTCTCCCGGGCTTTCTTCCGTCCCGGCCAGCATGCTGCCCATCATCACCGAATCTGCACCAGCTGCTATGGCCTTGACCACATCACCGGAAAACTTGACTCCGCCATCGGCGATCAGGCAGCGCTCAAACTTGCGGCAGGCCTGGGCTGCATCCATAATAGCCGTCACCTGAGGGACTCCAACCCCGGCCACCACCCGGGTAGTGCAGATCGATCCAGGTCCGATACCCACCTTAACCGCATCAGCACCTGCCTTGATCAAGGCTTCTGTACCTTCTGTGGTGGCTACGTTTCCGGCCACCACCTGCATTTCCGGATAGTCGGACTTGATCCTGGAGATAGCCTTGAGGATATTTAGGCTGTGCCCGTGGGCTGAATCAAGGACCAATACGTCCACCCCGGCACTGATAACCGCGGCCGCCCGTTCATCAAGGTCGTCACCTGCACCTACAGCGGCCGCCACCCGCAGGCGGCCCATTTCGTCCTTGCATGCATCCGGATATTTTTTAATCTTATCAATGTCCTTGATGGTGATCAGTCCTTTGAGCTGGTGAGCATCGTCCACCACCAGGAGTTTTTCAATCCTGTTTTTGTGCAGCAGGCGTTTGGCCTGTTCCAGGCTGGTCCCTGGAGGAACGGTGATCAGGTTTTCACTGGTCATGACTTCAAAAACCTTGGTCTCCATGTCCTCGACAAACAAGACATCCCGGTTGGTTACAATGCCCATGAGCTGATCGTTTTTGACCACCGGCAAACCGGATATCCGGTATTCGCCCATGATTTCCAGGGCCCTCCCCACTGTACACTCCGGCTCTATGGTGATCGGGTCCACAATCATACCACTTTCGGACTTTTTGACCTTGTCCACTTCAACCTGCTGCCTGGCGACGGACATATTCTTGTGGATGACCCCGATACCGCCAGCCCGGGCCATGGAGATGGCCATTCTGGACTCGGTTACTGTATCCATAGCTGCACTGAGCAAAGGAATATTCAAGCGGATGTCAGGGGTGAGCTGAGTGCCCACATCGACAGAATCCGGGAGGACTTCCGAGTACTTAGGGGTCAGCAATACATCGTCAAAAGTCAAGGCGTGCTTCAGCACTTTGGTCATTGTTCTCTTATCCTCCGTTCTTCTTAAGATGCTCTTTGGCCTGTTCTTTCAGCTCAGACTCTGCATCTGGTGCGTCGAGCACTTGTTGAAAATACGACCTTCCCTGCTCTTCGTTCTCAAGGTAATAGGAATGCAAAATCCCCAGATTGAAAAGCACAAAGGCGTTACCTGGATCAGATTTCAGGATATGTCTGAGCTCTTCCTCTGCTGCCGCATATTTCTCCTGCCGGAATAATGACATGGCCAATTGCTGTCTGGCCTGTATATTATCCGGTTTTAGAGCCAAAAGACGGTTCCAGAAGCGCTCGGCTTCCGACCAGGCCTGCATGCGCATAAAGGCCTGCCCCAGCCCGCGCAGAGCTGTGGTGTCCTCAGGATTCTGCTCCAGCCGTTGCATCAGCTGGCTGACCATGCCCATCATATCCTCCTGGCCACTGGAGTGGGTGTGCTCAATTTCCCGGGTCAACGAGGGATGATGCAGGCGATAGGCAACAGAATATCCCACCATAGCCACCAGGGCCAGAACCACAAGTCCCAGGGTCAGACGAAAATACAGTCTATTCTGACTGCTCATCTCGGTCACTTGAAATCTCCAATTGCCGCATTCTCTTCTCCAGCCGGGCATAGCGCCGGCCCAATCCCCATACATAAAGAGCGATCCCGCTCCATACCAGTATATTTGCTGCCAGCAGCATATGTATGTCGCTTACCATAAGACCCCTGATATAAAAAAAGACAAATACTTTCTCTGGTATTGTTCATAAGTATCTTCTGGATATGAGCCCGTCCAGCCCGCGCTGTATCTGAAGCTGCGAGTAGCGGTTCTTGATCAGCAGGATCAAGAGCCCCCCCCAGGCCACCAGACACACAACCAGAGTAAGAAGCATCTCCGCAGGCATTCCCCCGTTTTGGGCGGCAAACACTGCCGGATGGATGCTGCGCCACATCCGGGCGGAAATAAATACCAAAGGAACATCGGCAAAGGCCAGCACTCCAATGACAGCACACAGCATCTCCCGCCTCGGACTGGGAATCGAGGCCTGGCGCAGGACAAGATAAGCGCTGTAGATAAAGCACATCACCAGGGCCGTGGTCAGTCTCGGGTCCCAGGTCCACCAGGTATTCCAGGACACGCGGGCCCATATGGATCCGGTTATCAAAACCAGCACAGTAAACAGGACTCCAACCTCGGCTGCCGCAGCAGCCAGCATGTCCAGCCAGGGCCGTTTTTTCCACAAAAACCCCGCACTGGCCGCAAAGACAACGAAAAAAGCCGCAAAAGCCCACCAGGCCAGGGGAAGATGCAGATAGAATATCTTCTGGACTACGCCCATGCTGGACTCTACTGGAGCATACACCCAGATCATGCCCTGAGATATGAGCAGAGCCACCCAGGTGAAGAGAATAAGTCCAGTGAAAACCTGCATTCACAAACTCCCACGCCTGTCATCAGTGTTCAGC
>JBKHIL010000264.1:0-3544 GCA_046538645.1 Desulfovermiculus sp. | reverse complement strand
CGCAATGATCCAGGTCAGCAATGCCTTCATCCACCTGACTGAAAAGAGCCTCCAGGTCCTGGAAAAAAGGGGCCAGATCAACAACATGCCGTTGTTCCAGGCTCGGCTCACGCATCTTCAGACCGCCCTGCTTTTTTCCGTATTTCCTGATCAGGCTCCATTGATCGTAATTGGCCGGACGAGATCGCAGCGGGCTGAGTTTTTTTTGAGCCAGCTTGGGGCTGAGTCCTTTCCGCAGCAGATAGGCAGTGACCACAGTTCCGGTCCGTCCTATGCCGTGCCGGCAGTGAATAAGGACCCTTTTACCCAGAAACACGGCCTCGTCCAGCCATTCCAAGGCATTGTCCATGGCCTCCATTTCCGGTATTTCTTCATCTTCCACCGGCAGATAATAGACTTCAAACCCGGCCTGCTGTTCAATCAGCGGCAACTCGGGAAACTCGGCGCACAGGTTTAAAATGGCGTCAATGCCCCTCTCCTTGATCCGGTCCAGATGCTGGGAGGACATGGGGGCGTGACCCACAGCCAGATGGGATGTGACCCAGCTGACAACCCCGTCCGGCCGGGATTTTTTTTTAAAAGGCCAGAAAACCATGGATTTCCTCGATGAGTGCATGGCTCACTTCCGGAACCTGGGCCTGATCCATCCCCAGATCCATAAGCCTGGTCCGGCCCAGAACATAGCCCAGGATGGTCAGGGCCTGCCTGGTTTCAGCCGTATGTTCCCGGGCAAACTCAGCAGTCAGCAATTCCCCCCTGATCTGGACCTGAAAACCGAAATGGACCAGTACTTCCCGGATCGTTTCCAGTCTGCACATCTTTTGCATTTCGCCTCCGCCCCCTCCCTTGAAGCTGAATTGGATGTAGTTTTGTTCCCGGTCTGTGGTCACCAGGGCATCGACCACTGCAAAATGATACCCGAACCTGAGCAGGGCATGCATGTAGTCCTCTGCCACCAGGGCATAGCTGGCCAGGGCCGCGGATTTGGTTGGATCAAATATCCCGGCGCTCATCCTGTCGAATTCCTGCCAGTCAAAGTGCCAGGTGTCGTCATTCCAGAAGATCCCCTCCCGGGTCAGACCATAAAACAAGGCCTGAAACGGTTTGCTGGCGATGTGCCGGAGTGAAATCCGCTTCAGATTCCCGGCTTCAGGCCAAAGGCCCTGTTCCAGATTGAGGACCCGGAAGGCCAGGGGAATCTCCAGATCCAGGATCTTGGAATCACCAAGTCCCTTGCCTTTGGACTCCGCCAGGGAGAACATCTCTCTGACCCCCATCTCGTGGGCGAAGCGGATCAGGTCGTGCACCGAGCGGCAGTTCTGGGGAATAAATTCTTCGGATTGGGCGTCTTTGAGATTTAAGGAAGAGATGCTTTGCAGGACCTTGTGCATTCTGGTCTTCATCCACGTCTCTCTTCCCGGCCCGTTTTCTTCAAAGCCCTGGTACGTTCCGGCATAGATCAGGCCCTGATCAGCATCCAGGGTGATCTCCTGACCGTCTTCCAGCCCGTCCAGGCCCTCATCAGGGTGGATAATGACCGGGATCCGGGACTCCCTGGCCACTGTAGCCAGATGACTGGCAGGGCTGCCCTGAAAGGCGATAATTCCGGCCAGGCGGTGGACCGACGCGGCCAGCTCCGGGTACAGCCCAGGGGTGAGCACTATGGACCCTTGCAAAATCCCGGGGATGCCTTCTCTGGAGCTTATTTTAAACAAAGGACCACTGGCCCGGCCGGGGGAGGCCCATTCCCCTTTGGCCACCACAGGCAGATCCAGACATGAAGAGCTCTTTGGGCCTGCCGGACCATACAGGGGCCTGGCCTGGACCAGGTGGATCCGGTGCGCATCATCCGCCACCCACTCGATGTCCTGGGGCTGACCGGCGAAAAACTCCTCCACTTTCCGGGCATAATCCAAAAGCTGAGGCAGATAGGGGGGATCGGCATGAAAAGACTGAGCTTCTGCGCCCCTGGCCTGAAAAAGCTCCCGGGGCCGGCACTCCCCCCCCATGAGTTTATCTCCCAGCCCAGGGACCACATATATCCCGGTGCATCCGGGATGGGTGACATCTGCGGTATACACCACTCCGCTCTCCCGGGCCGGAACCATTTCCAAAACCAGGACGGCCATAGGCAGCATTTCGTCCGGCAGCCCGGCCCGGATCCGATAACTGACAGCCGGTACAGAATACTTCCCGGCCAGGACCTCTTTGTAGGCCTGGATCCAGTCCTTTGGCCGGACATCAAGCAGACTGGCATACTGCCCGGCAAAGCTGAGCTCACTGTCTTCCCCATAAGCGCTGGAGCGAAAAGCCAGGCTCTGGTCTGAAAACCTTTGCATTCTGCTGTCTACTTCCTGGATGATTTCCTTCGGAACCCGGGCCTGGAAAATAAGATCCTGCAGCTCGGCGCATTGTTTTTCGATCTGGCCGGTATGCAGGCAGATATGGCTTAAGATTCGATTGATTGCGGGCCGGAGCTCATTGGACTGCACAAAATATTCAAAGGCCCGGGTGGTGATGCAAAAACCGTCCGGGACGGGAAACCCCTGCTTTTTGATCAAGGCCAGATTTGCAGCCTTGCCCCCGGCCAGCTCCGATGTGCAGTGATCACCGGCCAATTCCATGACGTAAGGAGCATCAGCCGGGCAGGAATCCAGGCTCAAGGCCAGCTGGACATAAAAGGCCACCTTGTCTTTATAGTCCTTCAAAATACGATAGCGAAGAGGGTTTAAGGCGGTCAGGCTCTTGATCAACAGCTCCACGTCCTGAACCAGCTCCTGACACAATCTGACGACCCGGGCATAGTCGCAGGGCAGATTACGATAATGGATCTCTTCTATCTCCGCCATTTTTTCCAGGCAGTGCCGGTCCTGGGCCAGCAGATCGCGAAAGTACTGGTATTTTCTTCGCAGCTGAGTGCCTGGGGCGAAGACCTGCCGCGACCAATACGTAAGGATGTCGCGAAGCCACATCACGCTGATCCAGAGGCTTGACCGGCCAGGACCTGGGCCACTTTGTCCTCCAGTTCATGTTTGTCGATAGGCTTGACCAGGTATTCATCGGCTCCAAGCTGCAAGGCCCTCTGAGCGGTTTCCAGGGTCGGGTATCCGGTGAGCATGAGGACCCGGATATCAGGGACAGCCTTTTTGGCCTCCTCTAAGACCTCGATACCGCTGAGCTTTTTGAGCTTTATGTCCAAAATGGCCAGGTCCACATGGTTGTCCCGAACATAGGTGAAAAATTCATCTTCTTCAGTAAACGGATACACGGTATGCCCCTGGCGCTGCAGAATCCTCTGAACCATAACTGCGGCGTCAAGTACATCATCCAGAACGGCAATAACGGCCACGTGCGTCCTCCTTATCACCCCTGCCCATACAGATTTACAAGATTTAAGTGCAAGGCAGCAGGATCTTGTATGGGATTATTGATGTCTTGATATCAAAGATAGCATGAACGGTCTCGCGTGCCAATTGCCCAGCCCAAAGGGGCCACGGTGATTTTGTTCTCAGGTGGAAGGGTCCAGGAGTGTTCAGGTTTCAGC
>JBKHIL010000263.1:0-3568 GCA_046538645.1 Desulfovermiculus sp. | reverse complement strand
ACAAATCCTGGGGTGAAAACTCCTGGGCCAGCCCGGCCACAATCTGCCGGGGTTCGTCCTCTCCAATATCGACCATGAGCTTGAGCAGCTTATCCGCCTTGGGCACTGCCTCAGCCTGAACTATTGTCCCCACCCGCAGATCCAATTTCTGAAAATCGGAAAACTCGATTTCGCCCCCTTCCGGAGCACTCTCTGCATTCTTGCCGCTCTTTGCGTCCCTTGCATTCTCCGCGCTCTTCAAGGGCCGTTCCGCACCGGTCTTCACCCCTTTCATATCCAGCTCCTGGCGGGGAAACAGATTGGAGGTCCTGGCTACCCGGGACTGGGGTGTGAGCATGGTCCAATCCTGCTTCTCAGCCGCCAGGTCCGCCTGCCTGGGATCGATCTCTTCCCCCAGCTGGCCGAGCATCTTTTCCCCGGCATCCGGCATGACCGGCCACACAGCCAGGGCAATACGACGCAGGGCGGCCAGGACCAGAGACATAACCGTCTGCAACCGGTCCAGGCGCCCCTCTTTGTTCAAGGTCCAGGGGGCCATGCTGTCGATGTATCTGTTCACTCCGCGCACAAATTCCCAAAAGGATTCCAGAGCCTGGGCCACCTGAAAGGACTGAAAATGTTCAATGTATTGACCCAGTGACTTCTGTCCCAGCTCCATCAGCTCCTGGTCATCAGTGCAGATCTCCCCGCATTGCGGGACACGGCCCTCAAAGTACTTATGCGTCATGGCCAGGGACCGGTTGAACAGATTGCCAAGATCGTTGGCCAGATCGGCATTGAACCGGTTAACCAGAGCAGGCTCGGTAAAGCTCCCGTCATGGCCGAAATGCATCTCCCGCATCAAGAAATAGCGGAACCCATCCAGGCCGTATTTCTTGCGCATGCTCAAAGGCTCGACCACATTGCCCAGGCTCTTGGACATCTTGGCTTCATCCACTTTCCAGTATCCATGGACCCTGAGTCCCTTATAGGGCGTTATTCCAGCCGACTTGAGCATGGTGGGCCAAAAGATGGCGTGGGGCTTTAATATGTCTTTGGCGACCACATGATGGGCCGCCGGCCAGAAGAGCTGAAACTTCTCTCCGTCGGGCCAGTTCAGAGCGGTTATGTAGTTGAGCAGGGCGTCAAACCACACATAGGTTACATACCGGTTGTCAAAAGGAAGCTCAATGCCCCAGGTCAGCCGGGTCTTCGGCCTGGAAATGCACAGATCGTCCAAAGGGTCCCGGAGCATGGCCAGCACTTCGTTTCGATACTGTTTGGGCTCGATGAAGTCTGGATTTTGCTGGATATGATCCCGGAGCCAGTCCTGGTATTTTGACATCCGGAAAAAGTAGTTGGCCTCCTGGATGTATTCAGGTTTTTTCAGATGATCCGGGCAAAGCCCATCGACCAGCTCTTTTTCTGTATAAAAACGCTCGCATCCGAAGCAGTAATGGCCTCCGTACTCACCGAAGTAGATATCCCCGTTATCATAGACACATTGCAAAAACTTCTGCACCACTTGTTTGTGCTCATCCCAGGTGGTCCGGATAAACTGATCGTAGGCAATCCCCAGTTCAGGCCACAAGGCTTGAAACATGCCGCTGATCCTGTCCACATAGGTCTGTGGATCCTGGCCACTGGCCTCGGCGGCCTGCATGATTTTGTCCCCGTGTTCATCCGTACCGGTTAAAAAAAATGTCTGTTCGTGGAGCAAACCGTGAAAGCGATTCACGGTATCAGCCAGGATTGTAGTGTAGGCATGACCCAAATGGGGCTTGGCGTTTACATAATAGATTGGTGTGGTGACGTAAAAGGTGTTCACTGCTGAATTTTCCTTATTTGTCCTGCTTTTTCTTTTTTCCCTTGGCTTTAAACGCACGCGGACCAGCCTTGGCCTTGCCTTTTCGGGCCGGGCCAGTTTGTGCAGACGATCGCTTCTGAGACCTCTGACCTTCTTTCTCCGGCTGAGCCGGACCTGTGTCCTCTTTTGGGGCCGGATTGGACTGAACTTGGTCTTCAGTGGAGATAGGTCTTACTTCTTCGGTCTTCCCGGACTTGGAATCGGGGTGTTTTCCCCGAAAATTGCGCTGATTTCCGGATTTGTTCTCAAAGAGATGATCGACCTGCGCCTGGGAATTGCCCTGCAAAAGGTCGTTCCATTCGGTCAGAGTAACTTCCCGCTCCCCTTCTCCAGCGTCGACAATAAGCGAATCCCGAAACATATTGGCCCGCAGCACCTTCACTTCCCCTTTTGGCGTTTGGTACCATCTTCCGATCTTGGGGCAGCGGCGCTGAAAATCCATATATTGTTCACGTTCGAAATTCAGGCAGCACAGCAGCCTGCCACAGGCTCCGGAGATTTTGGATGGGTTCAAAAAGAGCTGTTGTTCTTTGGCCATCTTAATCGTCACCGGCTCAAACTTGCGCATAAAGAGATGGCAGCAGCAAATGCGGCCGCAATTGCCTATCCCGCCGAGAATCTGGGCTTCATGCCTGACCCCGATCTGCCGAAGCTCGATCCTGGTTCGATGCTTGGAGACCAGTATCTTGACCAGTTCCCGGAAATCAATCCTGGCCGGAGCTGTGAAATAGAAGATGATCTTGCTTTGATCAAATCTGACCTCTACATCCACCAGCTTCATGTCCAAGCCAAGCTCCCGGATCTTTCCCCGGCAATAGGCCAAAGCCTCCTTGCGCACATCCTCATTCTGAATCTGGGTCTGAAAATCCTCGGCACTGGCCAGGCGCTCTACTGCTTTAATTTCCTCCACAGGCAGTCCTGGGGGCGGTTTCTGCTGAACAACGGCCACATGAGCCAACCCGGGGCCTTCATCCGTGGTGACTAACACCCAGTCCCTGACCCGGGCTTTTGCTGCCTCATCCTGGGCTGAGAAATAATAGATCTGTCCCTGGAGTCGAAACTTGACTCCCAAATAACACTGCATATATCTGTACTCGTGTGATTGTCTTGGTTATTCAGCCTGTGTCACAGGCCGGTCTCGTATGAAGCAAGATACTAACTCAATCTGTATAGCTGAGAGATCCTTCGCTCGCAGACTCACTCAGGATGACAGACATGCACTTGCAAACTCACTCAGAGCCTGTACTCGGTCTTTGAAGCAACACAATATGAGAAGGCTTGTGTCTTGTCATTCCTTCTAAAGAATCAGGACAGGTCTGAAGCAGTCTTCGAGTGAAGAATCTCTCTTTGTGAAACGAGATTTTACCCTGAAAAAGGCCTGTCCGGCGATCACTTACAGTTTAAACGTTCCTGCAAAGCACAAAGGCCATGCCTGCAAGTGAGTGCCGGACGGCCTGCTGGTGTCTCTGGCTTTTCCGGGTAGGGCTGGTTCTCTCCGAGATCCAGCCTCATCCATCATTCTAACGCCCCCGGCCCTCGGAGAGGCCCGGGCTACTGGGCCCAGCCCTCTTCACAGCCAGTTTCATATCTGATCAAACTGGGCGATTGCGGCCAGCGGTCCCGCCATGGCGGGACTCGTATGAAACAAGGCCCAAAGTATTCAGGTGTCAGCGCCGCCGCTGGCCGCAGCCGCCCAGTTTGATCAAGAAAGAAACTGACGTG
>JBKHIL010000262.1:0-3527 GCA_046538645.1 Desulfovermiculus sp. | reverse complement strand
CAAAATTAAATGCCGCCCCGCAGCCATATCCGGTGCACCCTCCAAACAAAGGGACATGTTGTTCATGGCGGACCAGGTTGAAGAGATTGTCCTTAAATCCTGCTCCAGGGAGATCCCTGGCCCTTTCCTGATAGGTAAAGAGCAACTCCTTGAATTCCTCTTTGTCGGCCGGGGCAAGAAAAGCTCCTGCCCCGACCGTTGACAGCCGGTTGAAGGTGAACAGGTCGGCCCGGTCTTGAAGCGTACCGGCCAGATCCAGGACCTGCCGGGTATTGGCTTTGGTCAGGGTCAGCATGACCATAGAAAAGATATCCAGCTTTTTTAAGATATGCAGAAAATCAAGCACACTTTGGAAGTGCCCCGGGCCCCGGATATAGTCGTTATGCTCCGGCAGGCCTTCCAGACTGAGCTGATAAAAAGAAACCGGTCCTTTGCGCTGCAAGTCCCTGAGCTGATCTTCTGAAGCCGGATTCCCCAATATTCCAACCGTAAATCCCCGATCGACAGCTTGCTCGTGAATTGTGGCCAGATGGGGATAGAGCATGGGATTTCCACCCGTAAAGCTGATTTGTCCATGCACGTTCTTTTGGCGGCAAAAATGATCGAACACGTCGAGCACATGCAGGGCCCTGTCCAGGTCCAGAGGTCTTCTGCTCTCCCGGCCATAGCAATGCCTGCACTTAAGATCGCAGGCCTGGGTCACATGCCATTGCAGGGTGAATACATCCGCAGCCAGATATTTTTCACCCCAGGAGGCTTGGAGGTCCAAATCTTCAAAGTTTCTGCGGATCAGGCTCTGTCCCCGGATCAGGATGCCCTCTTTCACAGCCTGGTTGATTACCGGCCAGATGCGTGATGGCCGATATCCGGTCTGGCTGGCGGCCTCAGCCACGGATACATCCTCTACTGCCAGCTTTAAGGCCAAGAGATCGTTATTGGCAGCCGGCCTGCACTGAGTTTGGCCGTTTTTTCCCGGCCAGACCAGAATTTTTTCCCGGCCAGAACGGGGATCCAGACACTCGCGGCTTTGGCTGCCCGGAACAAGGGTGCAAAGGTTTTTCCAGTCCAGCTCCAGGAGTTCCAGACAGGGATGGACCGTGATATCCTTGTCTTCGTCTTCCCTTCTTGTGGCTGTGCACCTTTGGACCCGGGCAATGGTCAGTTCCAGCCGGGCCAAATCCGGCAGGTAATCGATATGAGGAACATGTTCCGGCACAAACTCCTGCAGAAAGGCCGGGAATCCATCCAGACGCGAAGACTTGAATGCATTTCCGGCAGCTGTCCACAGTGAGTGACCCATGACATCTCGACAGGCCGGAAAGATATGGCTTCGGGATGTATGCTCTTGCATATGTTCTCCAAGGCAGTGCACCTACGCCCCATGCACTGCCTTGCCTTTACAGTTTCCAGCGCCAACTGCGCTAATTCGATGCCCCGCCTCAGCCGCTGGAAGCCGGAGCTTCCTTTTTGTCTTTGTCCTCGTCCTTGGTCTCGTCCTTATGGGTATCTTTGTCTTTTTCCTTGACGCCACCGGCGTCATCGCTGGTCGCACCTCAACCGCTGCCGCTTGTTGCATTGCCGTCCGCAGTGCTGTTTGATGCGCCTCATCCCCCGCTGGCATGACTGACCGTCATGCCTACTCCGGACCCGGCCAGCAGGCTGCTCAGGCAAAGCCCAACCAACATTTTCTTCAGATCTGCACTGTTCATGCCATTTCCTCCATGGATCCCGGATAATTCATCCCTTGGCTTGCATACTCTTTCAGGCGTAGTATATGTATTTTACGAACACTCAACGCCTGAGGTCAACACCAATTATTTTATGACCAATTCTCACAGCTCAAGATCCTTCGATGCTGACTCCGAATTTTCTTCAGTACTCTTTCATAAGGAGCCTTCATTGTGTTCGGTTCAGATCCAAACCAGTCTGCGTCAGTGCGCAGCCGGAAGATCAAAAATATCTTTCATTCCCTGTGTATTATATCGGCCCTGATATTCCTGATGGCAGTTTTGGGCTGGCTGGTTGCAGGGGACTTGGGGGTCAAGTGGACCCTTTTTATGAGTGCTCTGCTTTTGATCATGTCCCAGCGCATCTCTCCTGAATTCGTCCTGCGCATGTACCGGGCCAAACCGCTGAACAGCCAGTACCTGTACCAGGCCCTGCGTGAGCTGGCCGCCCGCGGAAATCTGGACTTTGTCCCCGGGCTTTACTACATCCCTTCCCAAATGCTGAACGCCTTATCCCTGGGCTCGGGGCCTCATTCAGCCATCGCCGTCACCGACGGACTGCTGCGGGGCCTAAATCATAGGGAACTCATTGCCGTCCTGGCCCATGAACTCAGCCACATTCGCAACAAAGACCTCTGGGTGCTGAATCTGGCCGACGTCTTCAGCCGGGTGACCTCCTCATTCTCATTTGCCGGCATGCTTTTGCTGTTTTTGAACTTCCCCCTGCTCATGCAAGAAAAAGAAGTGATCCCCTGGGCTTTGATCATCATCCTGCTCTTTGCCCCATCCTTGAGCGCCCTGTTGCAGCTGTCCCTGTCCAGAAGCCGGGAGTTCGACGCAGACACGGATGCGGCAGTCCTCAGCGGAGACCCCGCCGGCCTGGCCTCTGCCCTGGACAAGATGGAGCGGGTGCAGCAGGGGCTTTTGTCCAGGATATTGTTCCCTGGATACAGGCAGCGGCAGCCCTCAGTCCTGCGCTCCCATCCCCAGACCCAGAAGCGGGTCCAGGAACTCATGTCCATGCAGGAAAAGGATCTGCCCTGGCCGGCACTGTATGCATCCATGTCCTCCACAGGAGACATCCCTTCCGGCCTGTCCCCGATCCGCAGGAATCCCGGATGGAAACCCGGCGGTCTCTGGTATTGACCAGGGGCAAAACCGGAAAACATTATAAAGGATGAAACTTTGAGAAAGCAAAATCTCTTTTCATACGAGCACAACCAGGAGCCTGCATGGCCAATCATTCCCCTTTCAAACAAGCCCTGGGCCTGGCCGCCTGGCTGGGCATCACCGGCCTGGCCGCTGCTGTAGCTGGAGCCGGATCAGTCACCGCCCCAGTCTTTTATGCCCGGCTGGCCCTCCCCGCCTGGGCTCCACCGGCATGGGTGTTCGGGCCTGTCTGGACCGCGTTATATGCCGTGATGGGCATCGCCGCCTGGCTGGTCTGGCGCGTTCGCGGCTTTCGCGGAGCCAGTTTCGCCCTCTTGGCCTACTTGATACAACTGGCCGTTAATACCATCTGGAGCTGGCTGTTCTTTTATTGGCACCTTGGCCTCCTGGCCCTGGCCGATATTCTGCTCCTGCTGGTTCTTATCCTTACGACTCTGATCGCCTTTTGGCGCGTACGGCCTCTGGCCGGGTGGCTTCTGTTCCCCTACCTGCTCTGGGTAGGGTTTGCTTCAGCTCTCAACTACGCTATCTGGCAGCTCAATCCCCAAATCCTGGGCTAACCACTTGGGAGAACGACCAGTTTCAGCGCAGATGCCGGCTGAGAAAAGCCTTCAACCAAATCTCTCTTTA
>JBKHIL010000039.1:0-9605 GCA_046538645.1 Desulfovermiculus sp. | reverse complement strand
GGCTGAAGGAAAAAAACTCTTCCGCAGCGTATCTCTGGAACGACTTTCCTCTCCGGAGCAACTGGACCAGGTCCTGCATGTGACCAGGCCCAAGGGCTGGCTGGCCCTGCTTACCCTGGCCGGCCTGATTATTGTCGCTCTGATCTGGGGTATCTTCGGCTCTGTCCCCACCAAGGTACAGGGTATGGGCATCTTCATCAGCAGCGAAGGATTAAAAGACATCAGCGCCCCCACCTCGGGGCAGATAAACACACTCTATGTCTCTCCCGGGGACATTATCAGCAGAGGCCAGGTGGTGGCCCGCATCGCCCAGCCGGAATTGATCACCGACATTTCCCAGGCCAGAGAAAAATTAGCTGAACTGCGGACCCAAAAAAAGCAGATCCGCAGCTACCTGCAAGATGAAATGGAGCTGCAAATCAAACAAAATGCCAGAAAAAGATCCAGTCTCTCACGTGAAATAGAAAACCTTCAAGAACAGATAAAGAATCTTGAAAAGCGCAGAGAAAATCAAAAGCAGCTCCTGAATAAAGGCCTCATAACCCGGCAAACTTTTTTAAGTACTACAGAAAAGATACAGTCCCTGGAACAAAAGATCTCGCAACTGCGAAATGAACAGAAACAAATTCCCTTGACCGCTCTTCAGCTCCAAGAAGAGCAGAAGCAACAGATCCGCAGCAAGAACAATCAGATCGCGGAGGTCAAAAGAAAGCTCCAGAGTTTGGAGGAACGTCTGGAGGATGCCAGCAAGGTATACTCCCCGCATAGCGGGCGGATACTGGAAGTGCCGGTCACTGAAGGCAATCTGGTCAACTCCGGGACCCGGATTGCCAGCCTGGAATTAGCTGACGATGCGGCTTCGGAATTAGTGGCGGTCATTTACGTGCCTGCTGAACAGGGCAAAAAAATCGAACCGGGGATGAGCGCTCACCTGTCTCCGACAACCGTCAAGGTTCAAGAGGATGGGTCTATTCTTGGTCTGGTGACCAACGCCGGCGATTTTCCAGCTACCCAGGAAGGCATGATGCGCATCCTGCGCAACCAGCGTCTGGCGGAACAGCTGTCTCAAAAAGGCGCTCCCATTGAAATTTTCGTCTCCCCCATTCCCTCTCCGGATACATACAGCGGCTATCAATGGACCTCATCCAAGGGACCGGATCAAACAATCCGCAGCGGAACCATGGCCTCGGGAAGCATCCTGGTTGATGAGCAGCCGCCCATCACCCTGGTTATCCCCTGGCTGAAGGAACATGTTCTGGGTATCGGCTCCTAACTTATTTGAAAGTTCAAACCCGGCTTTCAAGGAGGCGTTTTTTGGTTAAAATATATAAACTTACACTTATTTCATACGAGCTATGAACACCAGCGCAAACATCTGGACCAACAAAAGGGTAAAAACCCCCACTGTCCTGCAAATGGAGGCCGTGGAGTGCGGTGCGGCCGCCCTGGGGACAGTCCTGGCCTATCACGGCAGATGGGTTCCCTTGGAGGAACTCCGGACTGAATGCGGTGTTTCCAGGGACGGGAGCAAGGCCAGCAATGTCTTGAAGGCCGCCCGCCGCTTCGGGCTGGAGGCCAAAGGATTTCGCAAGGAGATCGAGCAGCTCGGGGAGCTGCCCCTACCCATGATCCTGTTTTGGAACTTCAACCACTTCGTGGTCTTGGAGGGCTATAAACGGGGGTCTTACTATATCAACGACCCGGCTCAAGGCCCGGTCAAAGTCAATCCAGAGGATTTCGACCAATCCTTTACCGGCGTGGTTTTAAGCTTTGAAAAAAGCCCGGATTTTCAAAAAGGCGGCGCTAAGCCCAATGTCTTGAGTTCCCTGTACAACCGCCTGGGCCGGATCAAAATCGCCCTGGCCTATGTCTTTCTGGCCAGTCTGTTTCTGGTCGTTCCGGGCATACTTGTCCCCTCATTTTCCAAAATCTTTGTCGACAATATCCTGGTCAAGGGCATGCAAGGCTGGGTACAGCCCCTGCTTATTGCCATCCTGCTCACCAGCCTGCTGAGTTACGCCCTGACCTGGCTGCAGCAGAACTACCTTCTGCGGGCTGAGGCCAAAATGGCCCTGACCTCCTCGGCCAAATTTTTCCAACATGTCTTTCGTCTGCCCATGGATTTCTTCAACCAGCGCTTTGGCGGAGAAATTGGCAACCGGGTCCAACTCAACAACTCAGTAGCCCAGCTCTTAAGCGGCGACCTGGCCACCGTTTTTTTGAACCTGGTCATGATTGTCTTTTATGCCGGGGTGCTGTTCGTCTATGATATCTGGCTGACCTGCATCGGAATCCTGATTGCCGTCGTCAACCTCGTGGCCCTGCGCATGGTGGGCCGCAAGCGCACAGACCTGCACAAGCGCATGCTCCAGGATCAGGGCAAGCTCATGGGCACCACCATGTCCGGACTGCAGATGGTGGAAACCCTCAAGGCCAGCGGTGCTGAGTCGGACTTCTTCTCTCAGTGGTCCGGATACCACGCCAAGGTACTTAATGCGCAGCAAAAACTAGGCCTTGCCACCAGCCTGCTCAATGTTGTGCCCCCGGTGCTTATGGCACTGAACATTGCGGTCATCCTCAGCGTTGGAGGCTTGCGGGTCATGGACGGACATATGACCATGGGCATGCTGATTGCCTTTCAATCCCTGATGAATTCATTTTTACAACCCGTCAATGAAATGGTCACCCTGGGCAGCAAGCTGCAGACTGCCAGCGGGGATATGGCCAGGCTGGACGATGTATTCAACTATCCCCAGGACAAGATGTTGCAGCCCCTTGCGCACCAGAACGTTTCCGGACAGAAAACCATCCGGGGACAGAACTCTTGCCCTGCTGAACTTAAGGAAAAGCACAAGCTTTCCGGCGAGCTGGAACTTGTCAATGTCAGCTTCGGTTACAGCAGACTGGAGCCGCCCCTTATCCTGGATTTTTCCCTGCATGTTCATCCCGGGGAGCGAGTGGCCCTGGTTGGCGGATCAGGGTCCGGCAAATCCACCTTGGCCAAAATTATCAGCGGTCTCTATCCGCCCTGGACAGGGGACATACTGTTTGATGGCTTCTGTCGGGATCTGATTCCGCGAAGGCTCTTCACCAGTTCCCTGGCCATGGTGGATCAGGACATCTTTCTGTTTGAAGGAACAGTTCGGGAAAATCTTACCATGTGGGACCAAACAATCCCTGACAGCAGAGTGCTGAGGGCCGCTAAAGATGCCCATATCCATGAAGACATTGCCGCCCGCCCGGGTGGATATGACGGCCAGCTGGCTGAGGGAGGCGGCAACTTCAGTGGAGGCCAGCGGCAGCGAATAGAAATCGCCAGGGCTTTGACCATCAATCCATCCATCCTAGTCCTGGATGAGGCCACCAGCGCCCTGGATCCGGCCACGGAAAAGATCATAGACGACAACCTGCGCCGCCGGGGCTGCACCTGCATTATCGTCGCCCACCGTTTGAGCACTATCCGGGATTGCGACGAAATCATCGTGCTTGACAAGGGGCGGGTGGTCCAGCGTGGTCCGCACGAGCGGCTTATTGAAGAACAGGGCCATTATCGGGCATTGATCGAGGCTGGATAGAAATCATTCCCGCCACTGACTCCAGACGCCCGGTTTGATCGAGTATGAGTGGTAAGAAGTCTGAAGGTACGGTAGAAAAAGATGCTTGATTTTATAACCCAGCATTCCACGCATATTGATATCAGCGGCAATTCCCTGCTGTTGCTCAACAAGCCGGATCGGATCTATCTGGTCACATCCGAGAATGTGGACCTGTTTGCCGTACCGATGCGGGAGGGCCGGCCACAGGGAGTGCGAAACTTTGTATTCCGTGCTGATCACGGCTCGCTCCTGTTCGGCCTTGATCCTCAGGGCTACGGCACAGGCCTGGGCCTGATTGTTACCGGCAAGCCCGGCTCTAGTATTTTAGAGGCCCCCCGATCGTTGCTGGCCGAGGCCGGCAACGAAGACAATCAGGATCAAGGCAGAAAAATCCAGGAACTGATCCAGGGCTGGACCTCCCTTTTGATTCTGGCCCTTGACCAGGGCGTCCCGCCCAAGGATACAAAGCTCCTTGAGCCAGGAACCAATGACCTGCAGCCCAAGCAGCATGCCCGGGTCAAGACCGGATTCAGGCAGTTGTGGATACGACACGTCCAGGGCAGCAGCCTCTTCTGTTCCCGTCCGAACTGGCAGCTCTTAAGCCAGGACGGCTATCTCCCATTTTCCGAGCAGGCCTGGATCACGGCTCAGGATGAGACCACTCTAAAATGCCTGACGGGCTGGGAATATCAGCAGCAGGATCCAGGCTACCAGGGCCTGGAAACATTCCATGCCTTTATCTTCGGCTGTTTGCAGGATTTGAGAACATGGCAGGAGCAGGAAGAGCACCGGCGGCTGTCCGCAATGCTTGAAAAAGATCAGGCCCGCCTGGACTCAACCTATGCCCGTCTGGCCAAGTCCATGGAGGCAGAACAGCCGGATGCAGACATAGATCAGGGTTCTGAGGACGAATTATTGACCGCCTGCATCCTTGTGGGCCGGGAAATGGGCCTTGAAATCCACGAGCCGCCGCCTGAGGCCAAGATCAACACCGATCCCCTGCAAGCCATTGCCAAGGGGGCCAACTTCCGCATCCGAAAGGTTGCCCTGAAGGGAGATTGGTGGAAGAACGACGGCGGCCCCATGCTTGGCTATGCAATAGATCCTAAGACCCGGGATGAAAGACCGGTTGCCCTGCTTCAGCCCTCTCCCGGGACCTATGTCCTGCATGAGCCCCGCACCGGGGAAAAACGTAAGGTGAACAGACAAGTCAACGCCGGACTCTCCTTTTTTGGGTACGCTTTTTATCCCCCCCTGCCCAATCGACCCCTCAAGGCCTTGGACCTCTTACGCTTCGCCCTTTTCGGATTGGGCCGGGACCGGGCCATGCTCATACTCATGGCTGTTGCCGCCGGCCTCCTGGGTCTTCTCCCTCCAGTAGCCAACGGCATTATCTTCGACACCGTCATCCCGGAAGCCGACCGTTCCGGGCTGCTCTATCTCGGATCCATTCTTATTTCTGCGGCCATAGCCAAAGGCCTGTTTGAGGTAACCAAGATGTTTTCCACCATGCGCCTAGTGGGCAGGATGGACTTCCGGCTGCAGTCAGGAATCATGGACCGCCTGTTTTCTCTGCCCCTCCCCTTTTTTCGCAGCTATACCGCAGGGGACCTGGCCGACCGGAGCATGGCCGTAAATGCCATCCGGGAAATTCTCTCCGGCGCAACATTAAGCTCTCTCATGGGCGGGATATTTTCCTCCTTCAGCCTGGCCCTGCTCTTTTACTACAGCTGGAAGCTGGCCCTGGTGGCCCTTTGCATTACGCTGATTTCTGTGGGCATCGTCACCTGGATCGGATACAGGCAAATTTTCTATCAACGCGATATTTCCCATCTCCAGGGCAAGCTCCAGGGCATGGTCCTGCAGTTCATATCCGGGATATCCAAGCTCAGAATTTCCGGGACTGAGGACCGGGCCTTTGCCGCCTGGGCTGAAACCTTCAGCTCCATGCGCACCTCAACCTTCAAGTCCACGAAAATTACCAATCATCTGCATGCTTTTACCTCGGCCCTTCCGGCCTTCAGCCTGCTGATCATTTTCGGCTGGATAGCCTTTACCTCCCTGATAGACAACTTAAGCGTGGGCAATATTGTGGCCTTTAATTCCGCCTTTACCCAATTCCAGACCGCCCTGACCCAGCTGGCCATGACCCTGATCTCTTCTCTCCAGGTTGTCCCCTTGTATGAGCGGGCGCAACCCATTTTGAAAACCGAACCGGAAGTGGATGAGGGCAAGGCTGCCCCTGGAGTGCTGACTGGCCATCTGGAGGCCAATAATGTCTCTTTCCGCTATGCCCCGGACGGTCCCTTGATTCTGCGGGATGTGAGCATTGAGGTCCGGCCCGGGGAGTTCGTGGCTATAGTGGGGGGATCGGGCTCGGGCAAGTCCACCCTCCTTCGGCTTTTGCTGGGGTTTGAGCGCCTGGAGACCGGCAGCATCTACTACGACTCCCAGGACCTTGAAACTCTGGATGTTGTCGCGGTCAGACGGCAACTGGGCGTGGTGCTCCAGAACGGCTCGGTCATGCCCGGGGACGTTTTTTCCAACATCGTGGGCTCCGCAAACCTGTCCCTGGACGATGCCTGGGAGGCGGCCAGGAGGGCCGGACTGGCCCGGGACATCGAAAATATGCCCATGGGCATGCACACCATGATCACCCCCGGCGGGGGAACGCTTTCCGGCGGCCAGCGCCAGCGCCTGCTCATCGCCCGGGCCATAGTTCACAAACCCCGAATCATCTTTTTCGACGAGGCCACCAGCGCCCTGGACAACGCCACCCAGAGGATCGTGAGCCAGAGCCTTGAACAGTTAAACGCCACCCGGGTGGTTATCGCCCACCGCTTATCGACTATTGAGCATGCGGACAGGATCTTTGTCCTGGACCAGGGCGTGATGACCCAGCAAGGCACATATCGGGAACTCATTGACCAGCCCGGCCTGTTTGCCGAGTTGGCCAGAAGGCAGATCGCATGAGATTGATCGAATATGAAACGTGTGATGTCGCATGGAGAGGAGCATGATCATTTGCCCTCTTATCGCCCGGCTAAAGCCTGGCAATCCCGGTTGTAAAAGCCAGCGCAGCATAAGCTAGCTTTTCGCTTCATACAAAAAGGGAGGACGCCTTGAATTCACTGCGCATGGTTCTGGCCCTGCTTGCGGCCCTTTGTGTCCTGACAGGCTGCACCGACCTCGACGGACCAGCAGAACAAAGAGTCCGACAGGCGGAAAATGCGGGTACTGAAACTCCCATCCGCATCGGCACGGCTGCACCCTGGGAAATCCTTTCCGATCTGGGCTATTACCGGGAAGGACTGGAATTAGCTTTGCAGGAAATAAACGAACAGAAAGTCCTGGGCCGCAGGATCGAGCTTGTCTGGAGGGACGATCAGGCCTCCGTAAGCCGGGGGCGGGAAGTGGCCCAGGAGTTTGCCGAGAATCCGGAGATTGTGGCCGTATTGGGCCACTACAACTCATTTATTTCCGTTCCCGTCTCCCTCATCTACCAGCACTACGGCCAGCTGATGATGACCGCCACCTCCACAGCTAACAGGCTGACCAGCCGAGAAGGGCTTGACCTTGTTTTCAGGAACATACCAAATGACCGGCAGGTGGCGTCCCAGTTGGCGGATTATGCGGATAGTCAGGGATTTAAACGAATCATTGTCCTCAGTGAAGACAATGAGTTCGGCAACAGCTTGTCCAAGGCCTTTGAAATCCGCAGCGAACAAATCGGGCTAAACGTTGTGGACCGCAGATCCTACGATGTGACCACCGGCGAAAGTCATTTCCGGAGGATGATTCAGACCTGGAAGGACTTCTACCGTTTCGACGCCGTCTTTCTGGCCGGAGTGGTGCCCAAGGCGGCCAAAATCATTGCCTTGACCAGAAAAATGAGAGTGGATGTCCCCATCATCGGGGGTGACGGGCTGGACTCCCCTCAACTTTGGGAAATTGGAGGAGACCTGGTGGATGGGGTCATCGTGGGGACCTACTTTCACTCCCAGCAGAGCGGAGAAAAAATCCACAGGTTCGTCCAAGCCTTTCGCGAAGAATACGGTGCCAGGCCGGATACCTGGGCTGCGCAGTCCTATGCCACCCTGCACCTGCTGGCCAGGGCAATGCGTGAAGCCAAAAGTAGCGTTCCAAACAAGGTAGCCGCCGCCCTGAGGGAAATGGAGCCACACCAGAGCATTCTGGGTCATACTGAATTCGATGCACAAGGAAACGTCGAGGGCAGGTCAATCACCACCAAGATCGTTCGGGATCGTCAATTTGAATTCTTGGGCCTTACTCCCTCTGAACCAACTCTTCCATCGCCCTAACTCGTGCCGAGGTTCTTTATTTTTAACAAACACATGTCTTCAGTAATTATGCCTCATAAAAACAGATCAGAAGTGGGAATACAGGTTCTTCGCCCTGGGCAGGGCGGGGGCAGGAGGAAAGGGCCAGGGGAGGATTCTTTATTTTGTTATCTGCGCAGTTACACAGTAATCGTCTTCCTCTTGGGCCTTTTGTCTGCCGCCACTGCCGCAGCCGGGCCCAAGGATCCCTATCCTCCGGATATCCAACGCATTAAAGACCGGGGCGAGCTTGTGGTGGCCATGTTCGCCGAAGATATCCCGCCTTTTTTTATGCACGATGAAAACGAGCGCTTCTATGGGCTGGACGTGCGTTTAGCCCGGGATATTGCCGACAGGCTTGAAGTGGAGCTGCGTTTTAACCGCCAGGCCCAGTCTTTTGACCAGATCATCGATATTTTGGCCCGACACGAAGCCGACATCGGTATAAGCTGGCTGAGCAGGACTCTGACTCGGGCTGAAAAGGTCCGGTTTACCAACCCCTATATTGTCTTGCGCCAGGGACTGCTCATCAACCGCCTCAACCTGGCCAAACTGCCTGCACAGGACAACCCCTTGAAAGCCATGAACCATCCCCGGGCCAGGATTGGAGTGAAGCAAGGAACTTCATATGTGGATTATGCCCACAAGATATTCCCCGCAGCCCAAATCCGCAAATACCCGGACTGGGAGCCCTACATCGTGGACGCGGTCGCCCGGGGTGAGCTGGTTGCCGGCTATCACGACGAAATAGAGATTAAAAAATACATCATGACCAGACCTGAGGCCTCCATCCAATCCACCACAGCCATTATTAAGGATCTGACCGACCCGATCGCCATGGCCGTACCTTGGGACAGCCAGGCTTTGCTGGACTGGCTGAACCTCTACCTTGAACACCATGTCCAGGACTGGGATGCGAACAAACTCCTGCAGGAGTATAAGAACAGCCTGCAGCCAGCCCGAAATACAAATCCGCAGGGAAACACCGGTGAATGAACCTTTAAGAACCAGAAAGACGAAACTGGAATGGCTTTTAAGCCCCTGGACCCTTCTTTTCTGCCTCACCGCTGGTGCGCTGACGGGGATCAATTTTCCACAAGCCGCCGACAGACTCGCTCTGGCCGGAGATTCCTATCTCAATCTGCTGCAAATGTGCGTCCTGCCCATCATGATCACCGCCGTCATCAGCAGTGTAGCCCGGCTGTTGTCATCTCAAATGACTGGAAAGGTCCTGGGTCGGCTTATCGGGGTCTTCTGCCTCGGTCTGCTCATGGCCTCTGGCATTGGCCTCACTGCAGGCCTGGTGGGCAAGCCGGGCCAGGACTTGGACCAGAAATCAAAAGAAGCGATGGGCACCCTCATTACTTCCTCCACCGAAAATGAGGGGCACATATTTGCTCCGGACATGGAACTGTTCCTGGAGGAGGACGGATCACAAGACCTTAAAAAGACTGATTTTCTGCAGCAGATTTTCCCGAAAAATATCTTTGATGCCCTGCAAAAAGGACATACCTTGCAGATCGTCTTTTTTTCCCTTCTTTTGGGCACAGCTCTGAGCTTTATCCCGGCCAAACTTCGGGATCAGCTTTTGGACAGCCTGGACGCCGTCTTTCAAGCCTTTCTCTTGATCATCCATTGGCTCATGTACCTCCTGCCCCTGGGCCTCTTT
>JBKHIL010000261.1:0-3576 GCA_046538645.1 Desulfovermiculus sp. | reverse complement strand
TGCCCTCAAGGGCAGGCCATCTGGGGTGTAAAATCTTGTTTCATACGAGCTTTGCCTCCGGCATATCTGCCCTACATGGACTCTGGAGCTGAAACACCCAGGAGATTCAGCCCGTTGCGCACGACTTGAGCAACACTGAGCATGAGCTGCAATCTGGCTCGAGCCAGGTCCTCATCCCCACAGCCTAATACGGGATGACGGTTATAATACCGGTGCAGAGATCCTGCCAGATCCAGGAGGTAAAAACTTATATGGTGTGGAGATAAGGTTCGGGCCGCTCCCTGGACCGTATCCGGAAAACGTTCAAGCATCTTCAGCAGATCCAGATCCTCCTCAGTGTCCAGGCGGCTTATGATTTCTTCTGTTGGACGCCCGGCTACCACTCCTCGCTCCATGGCCCTGGCCAGCATGGAGCAGATCCGGGCATGAGCGTATTGCACATAATAGACTGGATTGTCCATACTCTGCTCTTTAAGCAGATCCAGGTCCATATCCAGGGAACTGTCACTCTTACGGGTCAGAAAGATGAACCTGGCCGCATCCGTACCCACTTCGCGCATGACCTCGGACAAAGTCACAAACTGTCCGGATCTGGTGGACATGGCCACCTGCTCACCCTTGCGCAGCAGGTTGACCAGCTGGATGAGCACCACCTGCAGATCATCGGCCCGCCGGCCCAAGGCCTGGACCGCAGCCCGCATTCTGGGGACATAGCCATGATGATCCGCTCCCCATACATCAATACACAGATCAAAGCCGCGGGAGAACTTGTCCCTATGGTAGGCAATGTCGGAGGCAAAATACGTGAGTTCCCCATCCGACTTGCGCAGCACACGATCCTTGTCATCCCCGAAGCGGGTACTGGCAAACCACAGGGCTCCGCCCTGTTCATAGGCCAGGCCGGAAGAATGCAACTCCTGCAAGGTCCTGTCCACTGCCCCGGACTGAACCAGCTTCTGCTCAGAAAACCAGACCTGGTGTTCTACCCGGAAGGTATCCAGATCAGACCTGATCCCATCCAATATCCGCTTACCCCCCCATTCACGGCAAACCCTGAGGGCTTCTTCCTCATCTGCCGCAAGGAGCCTTTCCCCTTGTTCTGCACCCAGTTCTCCGGCCAGCTCCAGAATGTACTCCCCTTTGTATCCATCCTCGGGCAGGGAGGCTTGTATGCCGTTGACCTGCTGGTAACGAGCCCAGATGGATTGGCCCAAAAGATTCATCTGCCGTCCGGCATCATTGAGATAATATTCAGTGCTCACTTCATAGCCGGCCGCCCGCAGGATACGGGTCAGGCTGTCGCCTACTGCTGCCCCCCGTCCATGGCCAATATGCAGCGGGCCGGTTGGATTGGCTGAGACGTATTCCACTTGGGCCTTGGTTCCTTGGCCCCACTGACTGCGGCCATAACCTCGGCCTTGATCCTGAACCTCATGGATGGTTTGCTGCCAGAATGTGTTAGAGAAAAAGACATTGATAAATCCCGGCCCGGCCACCTCCGCTTTGGCGATCATGGACCCTGACTGCATAACCTCGCTGGCGATCCGTTCGGCCAGCTCCCGAGGAGGCAAGCCGGCCTTTTTGCCCAGCATCATGGCCGCATTGGAAGCCAAATCGCCGTGGGCTTTGTCCCTGGGCGGCTCAATTCCAGCCTTTTCCGGCCAGTCAAGGCCCTGATTGTTCACAGCTGCTCTCAGTATATCCAGTAAAAACGTATAGGCTCGCATTGTCCACCATATCCGGCCAGGCCGGTTCGTGTCGGTTATCTCTTTCTCTCCCGCACCTGCTCAAGACCCTCCAGAGTGCAGATATACTCCGCCTCCCAGGGCTCTTCCGTTTCTGCCAATATATGCCGCATGAGCCGGGTGAGTACGCCCTTAGGACCGAGCTCCCACCACATCCGAATCCCCTGATCCCATTGATCCAATATGAGCTGGGACCAAAGAACAGGAGAGATCATCTGCAAAGACAGGGTCCTTGCGATCTCCTGAGGATCACAGCAGGACCGGGCGGTCACATTGAGGTGGACTGGAATATCCGGGCGGTGCCAGGATATCTTCTCCATCACCTTGGCCAGTTCCCGGGCCGGTTCATCCATCAACCGGGAATGAAATGCACCGCTGACCGGCAATTCCTTGCCCCTGCCCTTCCTGGCACGCACCATTTCCAAAGCCCTCTCCAGGGCCGGCCGGGCGCCGCTGATCACTGTCTGCTGCGGGCTGTTGTAATTTGCCACACACAGTTCATCTTCTATCTGCTCCCGGGCCTGACTGACGATAGACTGCACGGTGTCTTCATCCAACTTGAGCACAGCGGCCATACTTCCGGACCGGTATTCTCCGGCTTCGTACATGAGCCGGCCCCGCAGACAGACCAAATCCAGAGCCTCCTGCACACCAAGGGCTCCGGCCGCGGCCAGGGCGGTAAATTCGCCCACACTGTGCCCGGCCATAAAGGCAGGGGACAAAAACGGGGACAGGTGCCTCCACAGGCTCATCCCAGTCACAAACAAGGCCGGCTGCTGATAACGGGTCTGAGTCATGGCCTGTTCATCCCCATCCCAGAAGATCTCCCGCAAGCGGGCTCCACTCTTTTTTTCAGCTAATCGCCACAGATCCATGATCTGTTCATCTGACTCGGCCAGATCGCGGCCCATACCTCTTTCCTGGGATCCCTGCCCGGGAAAGAGGACACTTTCATATGCCGTGGTCTGTTCAGTCATTGACTTCTCCCTGGGTTCATCTCAAAATGGAAAACCAAAATTTATACCTGAATATAAGACAAAGGTAAAGGCTGGAATGCCTCACGCGTACCCCGTTCCAATCAAGGAACTCAGCAGCATTGCCGGGCTTGAATTTCCCTGGCTGGAGGCTTCCTCGTTGCAGCTTTTGGCTCAATACATCTCTGAGCTTCTGATCTGGAACAGGAAGATAAATCTCATCGGCAAGCAGGACTGGGCATCCGCATATCATTTTTTGATTAAGGATAGCCTGTATCTGGCCGGGCTCCTGACCCGGCTGGACCTGCCCGCACAGCCCTTGACCCTGGATCTGGGGGCTGGGGCCGGACTACCCGGAATTCCCCTGCGTATTGTATGGCCAGCCGGAGAATATGTCCTGGTCGAACCACGGCAAAAACGGGCCCTGTTCCTGCACCATGCTGTGCGTCTGTCATCTTTGCTGCGCACCCGTGTCCGTATGTGCCGGGCGGAAGAGCTGCGCGAACACCCGGCTGACCTGATCATCAGCCGGGCCATGTGCCCCTGGACCGAGCTTCTGGACCTGGCCGGCCCTCTGCTTTCTTCACAAGGGCGCGTGGTGATCTTTTCCAATCAGGCCTGGGATGCAGTCCCAAATTGTCCAGACGGATGGGAGCTTTGCCTGGAAGAAAGCTATCCGGCTGGAGATCAGGTATATCGCTACTTTTGGGTCTTTTCTCCCATCACCTGACCCAGCTGGGTGTTCTTGAAGATGATCTTGGTGGCCGCCTCATCTGCAATCTCCCCCAGCTCCATTATCTTCTCCAAAAAGTCCAGAATCTCATAGCGCCTTTCCTCAGGCGAGTACTCAAAATCCT
>JBKHIL010000260.1:0-3576 GCA_046538645.1 Desulfovermiculus sp. | reverse complement strand
TATTCCACTGGTAGCACACTGGCCCTGAAAAGAGACTTTGACGAAGTCAAGATGCCTACCTTGCCTGCTTCATATCATGCCGGAAACATTGAGAACTCAGACTATGTATTTCTCCCTATCTCCTCGTATTCTGCGCAGAACATCGGACTCGCCGAGTACATTGTTGCCAACCATGAAGGCGACACCCCCAAAGTGGCCATGTATGTTCATCCTTCCGCCTTTGGCCGGGAACCGGTCAAGGATGTAGAGAAGGCGGTGGAGGCCGGTCTGGATATGGAGATAGTGGAGGTCGTGGAGCACGGCGAAGATCTTGATCATACCGGCACGCTCATGCGCTGGAGGAGCAAAGGGGTGCAGTATGTCATCACCCAGACTGTGCAGTCTCCGGTGGCTTCCCTGCTCAAGGGGGCAAGCAACATGGGCCTGGTTGCCGAGAGCTTTGGTCAGGAAGGGAAGATGACTTTTCTTGGCGCTCATTATACTGGAGGGAACGACCTTGTGGCTTTGGCTGGGGATGCGGCTGAAAATTTCTACTGGACCACGTCCTTTATTACCACGAGCGAGCCGAGCGCTGGTGCGGATGCACAACTTGCCCTGGCTGAAAAGTACGACCGGAATGACAAGACCGCTCACTCCCACAACTATGCAGCTGGTATACTGGTAGCAGAGATAACTACAGAGGTCATCAAGCGGGCCAAAGCCAAAGGCAAAGAGGTGACCAAAGAGAATCTGTATGATGAGCTCCTGGCCATGCATGGGATGAACGCGTTTTATTCAGGGACTGCAGTCGGTCCGGTGACTTATGCCCAGGACGATCATCAGGGCGTTGACACCCTGCAGCTCTATGCGGTCCAGGATGGAGAGTTCCGGGCAGTGGGCAAGCCGTTTACTCCGGAGTATACGGACAAGATCAAGTAGATGGAAAGAAATGTCTGAACGTGCAGGTGTAAGTGCCCATGAATATGCAAGCCAACGGTCATTTACTGGAAGTCAACAATATTGAAGTCGTCTACCATGATATCGTCCAAGTCTTAAGGGGAGTGAGCCTGCAGGTTCAGGAAGGAGGCATTGTTGCCCTGCTTGGGACCAATGGAGCGGGAAAGACGACGACCTTAAGGGCGATCAGTGGACTGCTGAAGCCGGAAAACGGGTATATCCGGGATGGCTATGTGAAGTTTCGAAACCAAGATGTGACCAATATGCTGGGTACATATGTGGTCAAGCTCGGCGCGGTCATGGTGCCTGAAGAACGCCGGGTCTTTAAGCACCTGACCGTGGACGAAAACATCAAAGTGGGATCAATAACCCGCAAAGACGGGCAGCAGAGGGTGCGGGAAGACCTGGAGCTCATGTATACACATTTTCCACGCCTGACCAATATCCCTAACAGGCTGGCCGGATACTGTTCCGGCGGGGAACAGCAGATGATCGTTATTGCCAGGGCTTTGATGAGCGCACCTCAGCTGCTTATGCTGGATGAACCATCCCTTGGCCTGGCCCCGTTGCTGGTGAAGGAGATTTTTGAAAACATCAGGCAGATCAACAAGGAACTCAATACCACTATCCTGGTAGTTGAACAAAATGCCAAGATTGCTCTGGATATTTCCAGCTATGCCTATATCATGGAAACAGGAAAAGTCGTTCTGGAAGGCCCCTCAGCTGATTTGAAGAACAATCCGGATGTCAAGGAATTTTATATGGGCTTGACCCAGGCTGGGGGCCGAAAATCATTCAAGGAGATCAAGTCTTATAAGCGGCGCAAGCGGTGGATGTAGCAAAGAAGGTATGTAAATGGCCTAAAAGGACAAAACGATGAAGATCTTAGTCGGGTATACCGGGACTGTCGTGGCTCAGGCCGCTTTGGCTCTGGCCCGGGAGCATGCCCTGATGTTCAAGGCCCATGTCATCATTGTGACCTCTATGGAAGGCGGCTCAAGTGAGAGCCCAGAGCAGATCAGCCAGGTGGAGCGGGACTTGAGGGAGGCTGAGCAGTTTATGAAGGACAGAGGGGTAAGTTGCGAAACCCGTCAGCTTGTCCGCGGATTGTCCCCTGGCGAAGACCTGGTTCAGTTTGCCCAAGAGCAGGCCGTGGATCTCATGTTTGTGGGCATCCGCAAAAAATCGAAAACCCAAAAGATCATTTTGGGCTCAACTGCCCAATACATCATCTTAAAGGCGCCTTGCCCGGTGACCACTGTCAAGTAGCCGGCCAGGATCTGTGATACCGGCTGAAATCGCGACAGTATTATGCGGCTTGGTGCAGTCTGGGTCAAGATCCGAATCAAAGAAGATGCCTCATCCAATGAGGCATCTTCTTTGATTCTCTTTGTATTTTGTATGAAAATGCGTTTTTTGTTTCTGGATATCGGAATCGGGATCGAAATCGCTTTTCATGCTTCGTTAGCGCAAGCGTGCCTGCGCTTTGGCAGGCATGGGAGTTAGTACATCATGCCGCCCACGTAAACTCCGGCCCCGACAAAGAATTCAGTCTCCGGAACCCGGTAGATGTAAGTAATCTTTTTTTGCGGGGTGTTTTTCCCGGGTTTGGGCCACATATACTCCACCCAGCCTTCGCCTTTCCCTCGGGCCAGATTGACGAAATGGACAAAAAGTGCCTTGTCTGTGGGATCGGTCATCAGAAGAACATGATCTTTCTCCGTCAATTCCGGTCGGAAAGGGTGGGCCAGCATTTGCCCTTCCAAGTCCATTAGGAAGACATACGAGTCCTTCCAGACAAAAGGACCCTTTTGATCGCTGATCTGCTCAATGGCTTCTTCGAGCCCCTTGGAGTTGACCAGGGCGGCAGCTTCGCGGCATTTGGACACACACTCTTCCTTGGTGGCTTCTTTACCGGCCAGTGCTGGGGCAGCCAAGAGCAAGCACAGGACAATACTTGTAAAAAACAGGGTACGGGCCATGGTTTCACCTCCTGATGATGAAAGCCTGTCGTGGGCACGAGAACCTTCATTTCTCCGAATAAAGTTGATGAATCGTTTGGGGTGTCATTAGGATTTGAGCTTACCACAGGCTGAAAGTAATTGATACACATTTATCTTATTTGATCCAAGGCTTGCCCACAGGGAGGATGTCGCGCCCGAAGACCTGGGCATAGATGGCATGAGCCATCATATACAGGGCCGAGGCGGCACAGGCCATGAGCTCGTAGCCGGCAATGACTGTAAACTCAGGATATCCGAAGTGCGCAATGTCCAGGAGAATGAAGCCGATGAGCAGGAGGGTAAAGGTAATGGCCATGGCGGTATGAATGCGCATGGCCGGAATCCACATGATGAAGGTGTAGATCGTCCAGCTGATCAGAAACCAGCCCACATCCGATGTGCTGGAGTGGTAGATGTTAAAATGGTTGAGCATAAAGATAACTCCGAGGGCAATCCAGAACGCTCCATAGGAACAAAAGGCGCTGAAACCGAAATTGTTGCCTACATTGAATTCCAGGTACCCGGCAACGAGCTGGGCCAGGCCGCCAAAGATAAAGGCCATTGCAATAACCACACCGACATCGCACCAGCCGACATTGTGGAATTGAAGAAGCATGGTGGTGATACCGAATCCTGC
>JBKHIL010000259.1:0-3604 GCA_046538645.1 Desulfovermiculus sp. | reverse complement strand
TTCCTCGGCTTGGCCCTTAATGTGTCAATGCGCAGATTTGTATTCAAGTCCGATTAATCTGCATTGAATTCCTCGTCTGAAATAAGATATCAGCTTACCTGACTATAGTAGGCTGCTGTTATCCAGAAACAAAAATAAAGACACTGAAATTGCGGGCAATAACAAGTAAAACCCCAAAGCCCTGGTGACCAGGAGCAACAGGGACTTGACAAGGCCGCTAATTGGTAATAATTATTATTTCTAAATGCGGGCAGTGAACATGTTCTCCTTGCCTCCTGGTCCAAAATGTTTCATAATTTGAATACAGATGGTCTATATTTGGGACAGACCCAAGCAACCCTATGCAAAGGAGTTTTGGCATGGCTACACAATTAGAGGTTTACAAATGCAATGTCTGTGGGAATATTGTCGAGGTTCTGCACGGCGGGGCCGGAGAGCTGGTCTGTTGCGGACAGCCCATGGAGCTTTTGCAGGCCGGCAGTGTGGATGCGGCAAAGGAAAAACATGTCCCAGAGATTGAAAAAACAAGCAATGGGTTTAAGGTCAAAGTAGGTTCAGTTGCCCACCCGATGGAAGAAAAACACTATATTGAATGGATTGAGCTTATAGCCGACGGCAAGGCATACCGCGAATTTCTCCAACCTGGACAAGCACCGGAAGCGGAGTTCTGTGTCCAGGCCGCTCAAGTGACTGCCAGGGAATACTGCAATGTCCATGGACTTTGGAAGGCCGAATCGTAAGGACTTCCTTGCGTATCTCAAAGGAACTCAATCATAAGGAGTACTCGACATGGAAAGATGGGTATGTGGTGTATGCGGTTATGTATACGATCCAGCAGAAGGCGATCCGGAAAATAATATCCCGGCCGGGACCAAGTTCGAAGACCTGCCCGATACCTGGGAATGCCCGGTATGCGGGGCTGGTAAAGACGAGTTCAGCAAAGAAGAATAAACTTATACAGCCCGCCGGGTAAAGCCCGGCGGGCTGTACTACGAATCTGGAAAATGCCAGCCAAGTTTTCCTCAAGTCGCACCCTGCGCCAATTAGTTCTCAGCGCCCTTGATGCCTCCAGCTGGGAACAAGAATGGGCCGGAATTCTGCAAGAGTATGGGCCACAAAAACTCGTCTCTTCCCTGTTTTCCGCCCTTTTTTCAACCCGGGATACAATACGCTGGCACGCTGTGAGCTGCTTCGGCGAGGCAGTATCCCAACTTGCTGCAGAGCGAATGGAAACGGCCCGTATTGTCGTGCGCCGGCTCATGTGGTCATTAAACGATGAGTCCGGAGGTATCGGGTGGGGCGCACCCGAAGCCATGGGGGAGATTATGGCCCAAGATTCCTCCCTGGCCAGGGAATACAGCAGTATACTTCTCTCATACATTGTACCCAGCCAAGGTCCGGACAACTATTTAGAGTATACGCCCTTGCGTCAGGGCGCCTACTGGGGCATTGCCCGCCTGGCTCAGACCAGGCCTCAAGTGGTCCACCCGTGGCAGCAGAACCTGGCTCATGCCTTACAAAATGAAATGGAGCCACAATCCCTGCTGTTCATCTGTCTGGCCTTCACCAGCCTTGATGATATTTGCCCCCTCGCCCGAGCCGAAATTGAAAAGCTCTCAAGCAATCAGGAATTCGTACGCATTTATTGGCAGAAAACGTTTGAGACCCGCATCCTGGGAGCCCAGGCCCAAGCAGCTTTGGCTGCAGATCAAGGGCAAGTGCTGGTACCATAACCAAACCCGAAGCATGCGCCTGGGCAGATTTTATTCAGGACAGACCTAAGCTGTGCATCTGGTTCTCCAGCCACCGCTGGAAATCAGTTTCATAATCCGCGCTCTCTTCCCACACCAGATCCAGAACCAGAACATACAACCTGTCATCCGCCCAGGGCTCCAACTTGACCAGGTCCTTGGGGGTGCAGACTATAAAGTCGGCTTTCAATGACCCGGCCTGGCGTAAAATCCTCTCCCAGTCGGTCTTTGTGTAGGCATGATGATCGGAAAAACGCAGATGGATCAGGGGCGGCTCGGAGAGGACCTGACGGGCAGAGGCCTCCACCCCGTCCGGAGTGCCCACCCCGCTGACCAGGATATACCGCCCTTCCGGCTTAAGCACATGATGGTCCTTTACCCGGCGCAGCCCCTTAACCCGGTAGGAACAAAAAAAGAGAGGAGATTGCAGATCAAAAAGTCTGGACTGCAGGGCGCATTTGACCTTTTCTGCTGCGTGCGGCCCGGAATTGACAATCAAGGCCGAAGCGCGGCCAAGGGCATCTGCCCCCTCCCGCCACGGACCAGAGGGAAGGACACGATTCCAGTCCCGACCCGCATCATCTGGCCGGAGCAGGACGAGGTCCATATCCCGCTGTACAGCCAAGTGTTGAAATCCGTCGTCCAGGATAAATACATCCGGGGCAAAATTTTCCCAGGCCCACTGCCCCCCCCGCTTGCGGCAAGGGTCGATAACGACCACTGCATCCGGATTCTCCCGGGCCAGCATTAAGGGTTCATCCCCAGAATCCCGGACCGGGCTTTTTGTCTGCACATGGTAGGGGAGATGCGGCGGCCGGGCCCGGTATCCCCGGCTCAGCAGGGCCGGGCGCAACCCCCTTCCCCGGCACCACTGCATAAGCCAGGAGCAAAGTGGAGTCTTACCGCTTCCACCCCAGCTGATGTTGCCAACTGAAATGCAGGGGACCGGGGGCCGCCAGGAGGAAATCGCCCCCCGGGCATAGGCCTTTTCCCGGACCCGCATGACCCAGGCATATATCCCCCCTACCTTGGACAAAACCACAACTAATCCCGCATTTGTCCCAGAAAATGCAGCAAGAACAAGAAAAGATTGATGAAATCCAGATACAGAGTCAAGGCACCCAGAATGGTTCCCCTGCGAATGGCGGTAGCATCGTCCATGGGTGCAGTTTCACCCATCCGGCTCAGTTTTTGGGTATCATACGCAGTCAGGCCGACAAAAATAAGCACTCCAAGCCCACTGACCACAAAGTTGATCATTGGGCTTTGAATAAATATATTCACCACCATGGCCAGGATGATGCCGATCAGGCCCATGAACAAAAAGCTGCCCCAACTTGTAAGGTCCTTGCTGGTGGTCATACCGTACAGGCTCATGGCCCCGAACATTCCGGCACAGACCACAAAGGTGCTGACTACTGAGGCCGGGGTATACACCGTGAGCACAGCCGATAAGGTAACCCCGTTTAAGGCGCTGTAAAGCAAAAACAGGAAAGTAGCCGTGGTCCCGGACATGCGATTTATTCCAGCGCTCACAGCCAGGACCAGACCCAGCTCAGCCGCAATCAGTCCGAACAAGAGAAAAGGGTTGCCGAAAATGAGCTCCATCAAGGCCGGGCTGGAGGCCGTAAAATAGGCGGCCAGGGCCGTGATTCCCAGGCCTGCTCCCATCCAGCGGTATACGCCGTACATAAAGGCATTGAGGACCTGTGCCCGGCTTTGGGTTCTTGCATTCTGAGGTGTAACATCCATAGGTGTTTGTTCTCCTTCATCCATGGGTTGGCAGCCATTTTGTGGACCCTGCGCGTTGACACTTTTATCTACCCGGAGCTCAGAGTCTGCGTCAAGCTCAG
>JBKHIL010000038.1:0-9685 GCA_046538645.1 Desulfovermiculus sp. | reverse complement strand
GGAGAACCTATGGGACTCAATGATATAATGCGCCAAGCGCAGCAGATGCAGAAAAAAATGGCCGAGATGCAGGAAGAATTGGCCAAAAAGACGGTGGAGGCCAGCGCCGGGGGGGGGATGGTCACAGTCAAAGCCAGTGGAGCTCTCCAGATTGTTGAGGTGAGCATAGATCCAGCGGTGGTAGATCCACAGGATGTTGGCATGCTGCAGGATCTGATCCATGCGGCCTGTAACGAAGCCTTAAAGAAGGCCCGGGAGATGATGGAAGGAGAAATGTCTCAGTTGACCGGGGGAATGAAGATACCAGGTCTGGGCCTTATGTAGAATTTTCCTTTAATGACCTGAAATAATGGAACTAATGATATGGAAAGGCTGCCGCGGGCGCTTGAAGCCCTGGTGGAACAATTAAGCGCTCTCCCTGGCATCGGACCCAAATCCGCCTTGCGCATTGGGCTGACTCTGCTCAACTGGCCGGAAGAAAAGGCCCGCGGACTGGGACAGGCCATATACGAATTGCGCAGCAATCTCTGTCTGTGCAGCCGCTGCCGGAGCCTGACGGAGTCAGATCCCTGTCCGGTGTGCAGTGATCCGAGCCGGGATGAGCACGTATTGTGCGTGGTGGCCGACTGGGATTCATTGCTGGCTATTGACGAGGCAGGATTTTACAGGGGAAAATTTTTTGTCCTCGGCGGCCTGCTTTCACCTCTGGACGGCATCCATTCAGATCAACTGGCCTTTGATCTCCTGCGCAAGCGTCTGTCCCAGGGAGAGGTCAGGGAGGTGGTTCTGGCTCTGGGCACCACACGGGAAGGCGAAGCCACTGAGTCCTATGTGAATAATCTTGTACGCCGGGAGTTTCAGACCATTCGAATCAGCCGCCTGGCCCAGGGGATACCGGTGGGATCTGATTTGAAGTACATGGATCGGGAAACTTTAAAGCAATCCATGACTTATCGGCAGATCCTGGACTAAGACGTCATGTCTTGTCATATGCGCTCCGACGCAAAACAAAGCAATGTGGTATATGGCTGGAGCATGCCCTTGGAGAACTTGCACGGTGAAGTCAGAACCGTACTTTTTCATAATCCGGATACCGGATATTCGGTTCTGCGCCTGAAGACTTCCCAAGACCCGGGACTGGTGACCGTTGTCGGCAGTCTGGGGCCGGTGGTGCCCGGAGAAGGGCTTTCGGTGTCCGGACAATGGCAGGAGCATCCCAGGTTTGGACGACAGTTTCAGGCCCAATCCTGGGAGCAGACCGTTCCGGCCAGCCTCAACGGCATCAAACGTTATCTGGCTTCAGGCCGGATAAGGGGGATCGGTCCCTCCTTGAGCCAGCGCCTCATAGACGCATTCGGGATCCAGATCCTGGATATATTGGATCAGGACCCGAACCGGCTGTTGGAAGTGGAAGGCATCGGTCCCAAGAAACAGGAGCAAATAGTTCAGTCCTGGACCGCGCAGCGGGAGATTCGTTCTCTGATGCTCTTTCTCCAGACCCATGAGGTTCCCACCACCTATGCCGGGCGTATCTTTTCGCACTACGGCGCAAATGCAGTACAGAAACTGACCCAAAATCCGTATGATCTGGCCTACGAAATCAGAGGCATTGGATTTAAGACTGCCGACCGCATGGCAATGAAATTGGGGTTTGCTCCGGACAGTCCGCAGCGTCTTGAAGCCCTGCTGATATACACCCTCTTTCAGCACAGTGAAGCCGGCCATGTTTTTTGTCCCAAACATGAGTTGATGGACAAGGTGCATAAGGTCGGGGACGAGGTGCCTGAGTACGGCCTTGATCAGGCCCTGGGACAACTGGAGGAAAGAAAACGGGTCCGGGTGGTGGACCTGCCGGAACAGGATATCCAGGAGGCCGTTTTTCTCCATCACTTTTACCGGTGGGAAAAAGAGATTGCCACCAGACTCATGGATCTGTCCAGGCATCCTGCGGCCCTGGACCAGGATAAAATCCGGGGCCAGATAGAGCGTTTGACCAGGGCCTCCAGGCTGCAGTTCTCGTCTGAGCAGATGGAGGCCATGGAAAAGGCCTGCCTGAACAAGGCCTCCATCATTACCGGAGGACCCGGAACAGGCAAGACCACTCTGACCACGATTATCGTCACAGTCCTCCGCCGGCTGGGGCTGAAGGTTATGCTGGCCGCACCCACCGGCCGGGCGGCCAAGAGGCTGGCTGAGGCCACAGGCGCCTTTGCCCAAACCCTGCATCGCATGCTCGGGTTTTCGCCTGGCGAAGGGTTTGCCCATAATGAGGACAAAAAGCTCAAGGCAGATGTGGTCTTGGTGGATGAGGCATCCATGCTGGATTGCCAGCTCTTTGTCCACCTCCTGCGGGCCCTTCCTCTGACCTGCAAGCTCATTCTGGTCGGGGATGTCAACCAGTTGCCTTCAGTGGGACCGGGCAATATTCTGGCAGATCTCATCAATAGCCAGGTCTTGCCCTCGACCTTGCTGACCCATATTTTTCGACAGGCCAAGGAGAGCATGGTGGTGGTCAATGCCCACCGCATCAATCAGGGTCAGTTCCCAAGGCCCAGCCTGCAGGCCCCGCCCCAGGCCGATTTTTATTGGGTGGAGCAGGATGAGGTGCACAAAGTGCAGGAGCTCATTCTGTACATGGTCTGTGAACGTATTCCGGTTATTTACGGTCTGGATCCCGTCCGGGAGGTGCAGGTGCTCACTCCAATGCATAAAGGCCTGGTGGGCACCCAGGAGCTCAACACCAGACTCCAGGAAAGACTCAACCCTTCCGGCCGTGAGGTTCGAAGCGGAAGCCGGGTTTTCCGGGTCGGAGACCGGGTTTTGCAGACCAGAAACAATTATGAAAAGGAAGTCTTTAATGGCGATTTGGGCTGGGTACGGGGATATGACAGCGAAGACGGTGAGCTGAAAGTGGAGTTTGACGAGTCCCGGGTCACCTATGGTCCAAGCGAACTGGATGAGCTCACCCTGGCCTATTGCATCAGTGTCCATAAATCCCAGGGCAGTGAATATCCGGCTGTGGTTATGCCTGTGGTCACTCAGCACTATCTTTTGCTGCAAAGGAATCTGATTTACACCGCTTTGACCCGGGCCAGGCGTTTGGCCATACTCATAGGGAGCAAGAAAGCACTGGGTATGGGTCTTGGCAATGTGAGCGGATCCCGGCGCTTTACCCATTTGCAGTACCGGTTGCAACAAGTGGCCCGGACCGCGTGTTGACAAGCAAAGATGCCCGCATTAGTTTGCTTGAATTCGCTTCATGTGCGAGAGTGGCGGAACTGGTAGACGCACCAGACTTAGGATCTGGCGGGTTACCCGTGGGAGTTCGAATCTCCCCTCTCGCACCATCCGACGGGCCACCACCAGTTAGCCTCTGTTCCTCAAAGGGCAGGGGTTTTCTTTTTGCCTGCAGAATCTCAGATCTTAAAATGCTTGTGAGCCAGGAGAGAAATGCATGTTCGACGTTGATGTGCACAAGGCCGAGCTGCTGGCCCCGTTTATCGGTCAGGATTTTTTGACCTGGCTGTGGTTTTGTACAGAAACAGGCCGCGGGACATGGACCACCGGATCCGGAGAAACGGTCATGCTGTCCATGACCCAAAGGGTGGCAGTACAAGGCGGTGAAGGAGAGAGCAGGGATACAGCCACCAGCGCCGGGCCGCAATCCCGGCTGCGGGAGGCCAGACTGGGTCTGCGGACCGGCAAGAAGGTGCATCAGGCCAGAATCCATATGGAGATGGATGAAAACAACTGGCAGGTGCAGATCAGGGCCGAGGATTTCGCCTTGAGCGGCTTGCGGACTCCTAAAGTGGAACTCAAGGTGGAGGAAGGGGAAGATCCTGATGCCCGGTTTTTGGAAAAGATGTATCTCATCGACAAGTGCCTGGAAGTCATGGATCTTGCCTTTTCCAGTTTTGTTCACCTCAGGCTGGGGCCGGATTGGCAGGATGAAGTCAAGGCTGTCCAGGAATGGATCTCCTCCTGATCATTTTTTTTCAGAAGGCTGGACCAGCGGGGGGCGGTGCGCCTTGCGCCGGATCCAGTTCATGGCCCGGAGGATGCTTCTGCGCCTGGCCAGGCCCTGCTCGAGTTTGTATTTGCCCGGAAAGTTGGTCAGGGTTATCCCGATGAGGATGGTCAAAAGACCCTGGCCGGGCAGAACGAGCATGACCAGACCGGCCAGGATGAAGACTCCCCCGACCAGGTTCTTGACCACTGTGAGCAGGAAACTCAGCTTGGGATGAGCAGAAGTTGTGCGCATGGGCCGCCGGGTCTGAGAGGAAAAATAGGTGGCAGGAAGGCGGATTATCAGCCAGGGAATAAAGACGAGGCTGGCCAGAAAAAAAAAGACCGAGAGAGAGGCCATGGCCCATATCAGGGGCAAGAAGGGTTCTATCACCTTAAAGGTCATGAAGAAATCTGCCTGGTTGTTTGGTTGTGCAGGGATGAGTTGTGAATGTGCAGCAAAATATCATAGATCACTCCCCTGGCGTCGTGCAAACAGTGAATAGTAGAGGAAAAGCGATGCCCAGTCCTGAGAGCCATTCCCGGGTCTTGAGCTGCCAGCGTTGCGGAAGCTGCTGCCGCAGCAACCCCCCGGCCTTGCACGGTCCGGACCTGGACCTCTATCTTCAGTCTTGGCTGCTCAGAGAGCATCTGGTCACCTTTCGCCAGGGTGAGATGGTGTATGACAATGTGCTGGATAAAGTCCAGCCTTTGGATCAGGAGCTGGTTCGTATCCGGTCCAGGCCAGGCTCCACAACCTGCATATTCTATGATCACGGGCATGGAGCATGCCGCATTTATACCCAGCGGCTTCTGGAATGCCGGGTCTTTGCCTGCTGGGATCCCCAGGGGATTTTTTCTGTCTATGCCCGGGACCGCATCCAGCGCCTGGACCTTATTTCACCTCATTCGGCACTGGGAGAGATAATTTGCGAACATGAACGGATGTGCTCCTGGGCCCGGGTTATGGAAGTCCTTCCAGAGGAAGGCCATGCGCCGGATGGCCTTCAGGCCCGGGAACTGGCCTCTATCCTGAATGCGGACCACGGACTGCGCCAGGGACTTCGAGACCAGGCTGGAGCTTCAGACGCAGAGATGGAGTTCATCCTGGGCCGGGACATGGCCGCTGTCCTCTCCAGTCAGGGGCTGAAGGTGCACCACGAAGGGAGCGGGTATTGGTTTGGGAAGAAAAGAGCAGTATCTGGCCTCTGAGTGTGGGTAAGCTGTTTTATGTATTTTTTATATTTAATAGCAATTTTAAAGAGCTGGCCTTCGAACTCATACGCCTATAAAAAAAGAAGAAGACTTAAGGCCATAACCAGCATACCCAAAACCAGGCCGCCCATGGCTATATGGTGTTCACCATACTCCTCGGCCGTGGGCAGGAGTTCATCCAGGGAGATATAGACCATAAGCCCGGCGACAGCGGCAAACAAGACCCCAAAGAGCACATCATTTAAAAAAGGCATGAGGATGAGGTAACCCACTCCCGCCCCCAGAGGCTCAGCTATTCCGGAGAACAGGGAGTAGAAAAAGGCCTTGGCCCGGCTGCCTGTAGCGTAATACAGGGGAACGCTGACCGCGATTCCTTCGGGGATGTTGTGGATGGCGATGGCCACTGCAATGGGCAGACCCAGGGTCGGGTCCTTGAGGGTGGCGGTAAAGGTGGCCAGGCCCTCAGGAAAGTTATGCAGGGCGATGGCCAGGGCGGTAAACATCCCGGTGCGCAGGAGCTTTTGGTAGGCCTGTTGATGGTGGTACTGTCCAAGGGACTCAATGCGGTGGGCCTCATGCGGGTTCTCATACGAGGGGACCAGGGCGTCGATGATGGCAATCAGGGCGAGTCCGGCAAAGAACGAGCCCACTGCGAGCCAGCTGCCCAGGTGGAGTCCCAGGGAGGGGACCAAGGAGTCTCTGGCCTTGGGCAGGATCTCCACAAAAGAGACATAGATCATAACCCCGGCCGAAAAACCCAGGGCGCCGGACAGGAATTTGGGATTGGCTCCCCGGGAGAAAAAGGCCAGGGTGCTGCCTATCCCAGTAGCCAGACCGGCCCCCAGAGTCAAAGCAAAGGCCAGGAAAACCGAGCTGTGCTCCATAAGCGAGAGATTTTACCCCCAGTTGCATATCCTCAAGAGACAGCCAAGCCCCGAATCTCTCAGGGCTTCTTGCCCAGGGCGCCTCTTTGTGGCTTTTCGCTGCTCATGTCCTTGTCTGATCCTGGCTTCCGCCCTCGTTTTCTCCAGACGGACTGGTAAAGATGTCGTTGAGCTTTTGGATGGAGGCCCGGGCATCAGCGATTATGGCCTCCAGTTTTTTGACATTGGAGGTGCTCAGCCCGGCCGGCTGGGTGCAGAATATGCTTCGCCACCAGCTGATGTTGCGGCCTAAAATACGTTGCATCCTGGCCTTGAGCTTGGTGTCGGAGATCGAGGCGATTGTCTTGGTTATCAAGCGCTGGCCGATGCGTGAGCGTAACCGGAAGTGGCCCCAGATAAGGGCGATAATGACCACAATGCTGACCACCTGCAGCCAGGTGCTGGATGCGATCTGGGCCGGAAATTCGATCAGGCTGCTGATTCCGCTTGTTCCTTGAAAGTAGAGGCTGCCGGCTCCGAGAAGAATAATGACCGCTGCCAGGAGCACACCTTCCGTGGTCAGGACCTGCCGTCTCCAGGTGCGGAGAAACGTGCTCAGCTGCGGGGTGAGGGTGGCGGCTAAATACTGGGCTGATTCTTCCAGCATGCCCACAATGCGGTAGGCCCTTTCCACACGCACTTCTTCAATTCTTTTGTTGATCGCGGCCAAATCCCGGTCCCGTTTACGTTCAAAGCGGCCGCGGACAGCTTCGTCGTCAATGGGGACAGCAGCGTCTGGATTATAAATGCTGTAATACTGTCCAGCGGTCAGACCGTGTTCGGCTAAAGCCCGCTGCCAGGCTGCAAAGACCTGTTCGGGGTTGTCTTCCTTGGCGGTTACATCTATCTGGTTTAATATATACAAAAACTTATTGGAGTCCCTGCGCTTGATGGTGTCCTGGACCAGGTGCTTGAGGGTATCCCGCATGGATCCGCTTTCTGGATGGCGGGCATCGAAAAAGACGAGGACCAGGTCGGACAGATCGATGATCCGGTCAGTTATCCGCAGGGTGGCCGTGCGCTGGGCATCGGCATCAAAGCCAGGAGAGTCGACAAGTATTTTTCCTTTTACCTTTGTACTGGGGCAGGTTTTGAGCTGCACAAAAGAGTCCACGTGTTTTCCTTGACCTGGTGCTGCTTTTTCAATGGCCTGACCAATGCCGTACAAGGGGAAACGGGGGTCGGAATCCAGGGCCACCCCGGGAAGGATATGCACCGATTCATCAGGGGAGTAGGATATGACCGTGAACTTGTCATCCACAGCCTGATTGCCGGTGGCCTGGAGCTGATAGCCCAGATAGGAATTGATAAAAGTGGATTTTCCCGAAGAATAGGTCCCCAAAAGAGATATCAATGGCCACCATGGAGTCCGGGTAGCGAAAGATTCATCCTGGTCCAGAAAGCCTGCGCTATGCCCGATGATGTCGAGCTTGCGAAAACTCTGGACAACATCCTGCAGGATTGGGTTTTCCTGCTTGAGGTGTTCTTCCAGTCTGTCCAGGCGCTGACGAATCTGCGACTCATTGGGCATGCTCCCTCTCCTTGCTTATATGTTGCAGACTCTACTCAACCTTGATATCAGCCGAGAAACTGATTACTTTGCCCTTGAGGTATAAACCAGTGCCAAGGTATACGAACTGCAGAATATACGTGTACAGGGTTATTCCCGGGCTTTAACCCGCAGTTTTTGACCAGGCTTAATATCAGTGGAGGAATCCAGGTTGTTCCAGGATTGGAGGTCCTCCACGCTGGCCTCGAATTTCCGCCCGATACTGTAGAGGGTGTCTCCTTTTTTGACCGTATATCTCGACCCGGAATCCTGGGCTGAGCTCGAGCCTGATTCCGACCCGGCCTGAGAAGGCTGGGATGAGAGCCGGGATTCAAGGGAGCTGAAGTTTGATGTGGCCTGCTTCCTGAAACGATTGAACTCGTTCTCCAGATTCTGCAGCTGAAGACCCAAGGATTCAGTGGAGGCATTCTGCTCCTCTTCTGGCTGATCAGCAGTAAGATCCTTCATCTGTGCAGTCAGCTGGGTTACTTGCGTCTCAAGATTGTTGACCGTATCTCTCAGGGATTCGATCTCAGATGCGTCCGGGCGGGAGGAAGACGCTTTGGATGTCTCGTTGTCATCTCCGCCCAGGAAAAAGGTCAAAACGAAGACCAGGAGCACCCCGGCCACTCCAGCGGCGATCCAGGGCAAATGCGGCTTCTGGCCCAGATTGGAGAACCATTCAGCCAGAGAAAAAGAACGTGGCTCTTTTTCCGGCGGGGCTTCCAAATCATCCAGGTCATCAAGCCATTTATTCTTACTCATAATCAAGTCCTTAACGAGGGCTAAAAGTTTTCCTTTGATTTTATGGTCTTAAAAGTTAAAGGGTATCAGGAAGAAACGTCAGAAAACCTTATATTGTGGGAAATGGAAGTCAGGCATTACTTTTCTTTGGGTCCGGCTATTGGGCATGGCTGACTAAGTCCTGCACAGCCTGGTTTATATCCGAATAAATAAAGGGAAATTCTTTCTTTTGCAAGACCGCAGGCATGACTGCCTGACCTTTGGTAAGCATATCGGCCAGCTCTCCAAAACGAAGGCGCAGGGCAAACTCAGGAACAGGCACTACTGCCGGGCGGTTGAGCGCCTGAGACAAGGCCTGGGTAAACTGGGCATTGGTTATGACTTGCGGAGCACAGACATTGAGCGGTCCCTGGAGCGTCTGATCGGTAAGAGCCAGTTCCAGGACCTGGACCACATCCTGAATGTGGACCCAGGGAAATGCTTGATTGCCGCTTCCTACCCGGCCGCCCAGGCCTTTTTTAAACAGAGGCAAAAGGGCCTTAAGAATTCCTTCACCAGAGGCCAGAACCGGTGCGAATCTGGTCACCACAACTCTCGAACCCGAAGCTGAGGCCTGCTGGGCTGCTTCCTGCCAGGCTCTACAGACCCGGGCCAGGAAGTGATCTCCTGGCGGTCCGGCTTCATCAAAGACCTGCGTATCTGAAAATGGATAATATCCGACCGCATTGGCGTTTATCAAGGCCGGTTTATCCCCGGAAACCTTCTCAATGGCCTGGACCACCAGGTTGGTGGGCTGGACTCTGGAGTCCTGGATTTCCTTTTTGACCGTTCTGGTCCATCGGGCCATGATATTTCTGCCCACCAGATTGATAACTGCCTCAGACTCCGCCGCCCTTTCCTGCCAGGCCCCGGCCTGTAAAGGGTCTCCGAGCACAACAGTCACCTTGTCCTGTTCCAGGTCCGGCCGGGGAGAGCGGCTGAGGAGGGACAGCTCATGCCCTTTCTTAGTCAGGTGCGAGATGAGATGCCGGCCGATGAAGCCGGTTGCACCAAGTAAAAATATATGCACGTCAATGTCCCCTCATGCCTGGTTTGGCCTTGGTCTGGGTCATAAACAACAACCCGAAACCTACACAATGAATCCTATCTTTTTTTTGTTATTGGCTCAAGGGATCAGATGCGCATAGTCAGGGCTTTTTGGTTCTGCTCTTTATTGTCAATTATATCAGGTGACTCAATCTGTATCTGG
>JBKHIL010000258.1:0-3609 GCA_046538645.1 Desulfovermiculus sp. | reverse complement strand
TCCGGGGTCAGATAGGTGGGAATATCTAAAGCCTGCACAAAGGCTTGCCTGGCCTTGTCTTCGCGGTCCAAAGATATGTAGACCTTACCCAGATTATTCCAGGCCTGGCCAAAATCCGCCCGCAGGTTTACGGCCTCCTGGAAGTGTGTCTTTGCTTCATCGTTGCGCTCCAGTCTGGCTGAGGTCAGACCATGCAGGTAGTGGTAATCTGGATTTTTAACCGCCTGATCCTGGAGAGCTTTGAGCTGACGCAATGCCCGGCGGGGCTGATCATTGGCCAGGTAGGAAGATGCCAGATCCATTCTGGCCCTGATTTCCTGGTCCTGGGCAGAAGGCTGGACACCGGCGCATCCAGAGTTAAGGACCATAAGGCAGAAAACAAAAAGACCCATCCATGCGCTGATCCGTATACGTCCTCCAGTGGCGTGGGTGCGCAGATCAGGTCCATGATGCAACATTGTGTCCTGCTTCAATTTTGTGGCCACAGCGGTCTTTAATTCCGGTATTTCCTGTTCAGCTTTGCCTCCGGCAAATCTGAAATACTTTTTGCACCAAAGCGGGCAAAAGAAGAAAATTTTGCAGGATTGATCAAGGATGAAACTGAAGGTTTCAGCCAGGGGAGTGAGAGGTACCCACTCTTTGTTCCCAGGGTTGACCCGGACAAACCTCTGCCATTGACCTGGGGTCCTCCCTGGGGACGTCTTTCTCTTATGGCTTTGGCCATTCGTCTATCATCCCGGCATGTTGTAACAAAATAGCTTGGTAAGTTATTGTCTCTTTCCATACGAGCTTTGCCGCTTGATCTTTCGTTTCCTTGTATAAGCCGGCCTTAGATGACCTTGTGCAGGGGGTACTCAATTATTCCTTCCACTCCGGCTGATTGCAGATCGGGAATGAGGTCCCTGACCGTGGATTCCTGGACCACGATCTCTATGGACAGCCAGTCGGCCTGATACAGGTTGGATACTGTAGGTGAAGTCAGGCTGGGCAGGAGCTGCATCAGGTGCTCTAATTTGTCCTGGGGTACATTCATCTTCAGTCCGACCAGATTTTCCGCCCGTAAGGCACCTTGAAGCAGGGTACGCATCTGGGTGATCTTATCTCGCTTCCAGGGGTCCTCCCAGGCCTGCTTGTTGGCAATGAGCTGGGTCGAGGTACTCAAGAGTTCAGCTATGATCCGCAGCCCATGGGCCCGAATGGTTGTTCCGGTTTCGGTCACTTCGACAATGGCGTCAGCCAGGCCGGAGACGACTTTGGCCTCTGTAGCGCCCCAGGAAAATTCTACCTCCACCGGGATATCCGCCTGCTGAAAGTAGCGCTTTGTGAAGTTTTTAAGCTCAGTCGCGATCTTTTTCCCGGCCAGATCTTCCGGCCTCCTGTAGGGGGAATCCCCGGCCACTGCCAAAACCCAGCGGGCCGGTCGATTGCTTGTTTTGGAATACACAAGCTCATCTACAGTCACCACATCTGCTTCATTTTCCAGGATCCAGTCCTTGCCGGTCAGGCCGACATCCAACGTGCCGTCCTGGACATAGACAGGCATTTCCTGGGCCCGGCACAAGCTGCACTGGATACCGGGATCATTGATTTCCGGAAAATAATTGCGATCATGAAGGTTTATCTTCCAACCGGATTTGGCAAACAGCTTAATGGTGGAGTCCTGTAAAGAACCTTTGGGAATGCCGAGCTTGAGTTGTTTTGCACTGGGGCTCATTTCAGCCGTAGACCTCCTGAGGATCAAATATTTGTTCGGAACAGCAGTGAATTCCGGAATCAGTTATCTGGCGGTAAAAGCAGCTGCGGTAACCATGGTGACAGGCTGCCCCGCCTACTTGTTCGACCTGCAGTAAAACTGTATCAGCATCGCAATCCAGGCGGATATTTTTGACTTTCTGTACATGGCCGGAAGTGCCGCCTTTGCGCCACAGGGTGTCCCGACTGCGGCTGTAGTAGTGGGCCTCCCCGGTTTCTAAGGTCTTTTCCCAGGCCATATCATTCATATAGGCCAGCATGAGGACCTCGCCGCTGAAGGCATCCTGGACTATGGCTGGCACCAGTCCCTGGCCTTTGTCAAAATCAGGTTGTAACATGATCACTCCTTTCCAGACCAGCAGGGACGTGTGTCTGTCCCTCATCAGTCTTTCGCAACTGTCCGCAAGCCGCCTGTATATCTTGCCCTTTGCTTTTTCGCAAGGTCACTGTCTGTCCTTTAGACCACAGGAAGCGTTCAAATCGAAGCACGTCTTCGGGATCCGGCGCGACATAGGGGAGATCAGGGGCCGGATTAAAGCTTATGAGGTTGATCTTGCATTTGAGACCGGACAGCAGACGATTTAAGTCCTTGGCCTGCTCCAGGCTGTCATTAATCCCGGCCAGCAGGATATATTCTATGGTAATCCGCTGTCTAGGCTTGAGCGGCAGATCCTGCAATCTGGCTACCAGTTCAGGAAGGGGGAGCAGCCTGGCAGCTTTGGGCATGATCTTTTGCCGCAAATCCTGGGTCGGGGCATGTAGTGACACAGCGAGTGAAGCCAGACCGGTATGGGCAAACTCCTCTAACACATCGGGAATGCCCACACTCGATACAGTAACCCGGCGATGAGAAAAACCCAGCCCTAAAGGGTCGCGCAGGACATGCAGGCTCTTCTCCACCTGCGGCCAATTCAGAAGAGGCTCCCCCATACCCATAAAGACAATATTGCGCAGAGACCATGAGGTTTGGGAGTTTTTCAGGGTTTCTTGAGCTACAAGAACCTGAGACAAAATCTCACCGGCCGTCAAGTTGCGCTCAAAACCCATCCTGCCGGTACTGCAAAAGGAACAGGCCAGAGGACAGCCGGCCTGGGTGGACAGGCACAGCGTGTAGTGATCCCTTTCTGGTATGAGTACCCATTCCACATGGGAGGCGTCAAACAACCTGAGCAGGCCCTTTATAGTACCATCCTGGCTGGTGGTCAGGGCAGAGATAGACGGCAGCTCCAGGCTGTAGGCTTGTTCCAGACTGGTGCGCAGGTCCTTGCTCACATTGGTCATCTCATTGAAATTCCGGCACCCTTTTTGCCACACCCATTGCCATACCTGAGTGGTCCGAAAGACCGGCTGACCCAAGCTGTGCATGCATTCTGCGAGTTCAGTGCGGGATAACTCAAAAAGAGAGGTCTTGGCCTGCTGGTGTATTTTTGGGGTCATAGATTTATGCACTCCGAACCGGAGCGTGGTTATGAGGCTCAGGAAAAGCCGCCCGGTGCAGCGCAGCTCGAAGCAGCCGCAGCTTCATTTCGGCCGCCCTGACGGTGAACGGCGGATAAAATGCGATGGACTTTGGTGCTTCCGCATTGTGGGCAGCTCACTGTTTCCTGCTCAGTGCGGACCAGATCCTCGAATTCATGCTGGCATTTTGTGCATCGAAATTCATATAAGCGCATATCTCCTCCCAGGGACAAAAATCAAGTGGATATATTGAGTTAACATAAACGCAAAGGACATCATCCAACCTGTGTTGATGACGCCTTATAAGAATGCAACTTTGAATTTCCTTGTCAACCCCCCTTGAGCTGAGCTTGACGCAGACTCTGAGCTCCGGGTAGATAAAAGTGTCAACGCGCAGGG
>JBKHIL010000257.1:0-3626 GCA_046538645.1 Desulfovermiculus sp. | reverse complement strand
CCTTTGATGGCAAGAGGCCCAAAATAGCGGATTCAGCATTTGTAAGTGAGAGCGCCCTTATCATAGGCGATGTTGAGATTGGAAATAAGAGCAGTGTGTGGCCGGGCGCAGTCATCCGCGGAGACTTGGGAAAAATTATTATTGGAGAAAACACAGCCGTAGAAGACAATTGTGTTATTCATTCCGGCTCCCCTTCATCTTCAGATCAGAACGTTTATATTGGAAATCAGGTACACATCGGCCATGGAGCGGTTCTCAACAATCATCGGGTTGGCAATAATGTTCTTATTGGCATGAACGCGACCCTGCTGCATGATGCGGAAATTGGCAATTTCTGTATTATCGGTGCTGCCTGCCTGATCACTGAAGGGATGAAAGTCCCTGATTATTCCTTTGTGGTCGGGGTTCCCGGGAAAATCAAGGGACAGGTAAGCGATGAACAGTCCTTTTGGATACAAGAAGCCCCCCAGGCCTATTCCCGGCTTGCGGCCCGGTATAAGCAGACTGGAATGTAATCTACAACCCAGGTTGTCCCTCTGCTTTTTCATATGCTTTTTAAACGAAGGTTTCTGAGCGTGGCTTTATCTTTGCGTATGTTTGATGGACAGCATGACGTGGCTGAGGAGGAAGACTGGTGACGGATCCCACACAAGGACAAGATTTTTTCGCTGTTCCTGCCGAGCAGGTACTGGACTCTTTTCAGGTTTCCCCCGGCAGCGGACTCAGTGAGCAGGAGGCTCGCAAACGCCTGCAAGAGAAAGGCCCCAATGTATTTCGGCGGACGAAGAGCAAAAGCGCCTGGCGGATATTTGTGGATCAGTTCAGGAGCATGGTGATTATTGTCCTGGTCATTGCTGGAGCGGTGGCCTTCACATTCCAGCATATAGCGGAAGGACTGGCTATTGTGGCCGTCTTGCTGGTTAATGCCGGCATCGCCTTTGTGACCGAATGGAGAGCCGTTCGTTCCATGGAGGCCTTGCGGGATATGGGCCGGGACACAATCAGGGTACGCAGGGAAGAAAGAGAGATCGAGCTGGATGCCGGGCAGCTTGTTCCCGGAGATATCGTCATTTTTGAAGGCGGTGATTTGGTTCCCGCCGATATCCGTCTTGTGGAGTCAAATGGGCTGCAGGTCAATGAGTCAGCGCTGACCGGGGAGTCCGTCCCGGTTTCCAAAGGCACCGAACCGGTTTCTGCGGATACTGTGCTGGCCGAGCGTTCGTCCATGATTTACCGGGGCACGACCTTAACCAGGGGCTCTGGTCTGGGCGTCGTGGCAGCTACTGGCATGGACACCGAGCTGGGCCGGATTTCAGAGCTGGCCGAGCAGGCTGAGAAAGAGGCCACTCCCTTGCAGCGACGTTTGGATCAGCTGGGGCGCAGGCTGGCCTGGATTACTATAGGTATCGCGATCTGTATTGCTGTCGTGGGGCTGCTAGGCGGTCAGGAGCCGGCCAGGATGATCGAGACGGCCATCGCCCTCGGTGTGGCTGCGATTCCCGAAGGGCTTCCCATTGTGGCTACCCTGGCCCTGGCCCGGGGAATGGTCATCATGGCCCGGCGCAATGCTTTGATCAACAGATTGCCGGCTGTAGAGACACTGGGGGCAACCCAGGTTATCTTTACCGACAAGACCGGAACTCTGACCGAGAATCAGATGACCCTGCGCCGGGTAATCACTTCGGCTGGAAGCCATACGCTGCATGAAGACAAAGACAGGCAGAAAGAAAGAGCGGACGGGGACCCCTGGCTGCACCGCATTCTGGAAATCGGGGTTTTGTGCAATAATGCCTTTATCCAGGATGAGGACGGTGATCGTACCGCCGAAGATGAGCAGGGAGATCCCACTGAGACCGCCCTGTTGCGGGCCGGACTGGCCTTTGGGCTCAAACGGGAGGAGCTGTTGCGGGACAAGCCTGAGGAACGGGAGGTGCCTTTCGATTCCCAGACCATGATGATGGCCACTGTACACCGCACCGCCAACGGGTTGGAAGCAGCGGTCAAGGGAGCCCCGTCCAGGGTATTGCGGGCAAGCGGGGTTATTGTCTCTGAAAGCAGCGGTAATGACGTTCCCATGCGGGACAAGGAGCGTACTCAGTGGCAGGAGAAGGCAGACGAGCTGGCCGGGCAGGGACTGCGGGTTTTGGCTATGGCCGAAAAATCTGTCCAGGATGTGTCAGAGGATCCGTACACTGAGCTGCGGTTTGTAGGTCTTGTCGGGCTGTACGATCCTCCCAGGCCCGGTGTGGAGAATTCCATTGATGAGTGTGCAACCGCCGGGATCAAGGTGGTTATGGTTACCGGAGACCAGCCAGCTACTGCTGCAGCGATAGCCAGGCAGACTGGAATCATGGGCAAGGATGATGACGGCGTTGTCCTGGGCAGCGAAATTCATAGTCCTGAGCACATGTCCGCACAGGAGCGGAAACGGATTGTGAAAGCCAGTGTCTTTGCCCGGGTCAGTCCGGAGCAGAAGCTGCGTTTGATTTCGCTCATGCAGGAAGAAGGAATGACAGTGGCCATGACCGGAGACGGGGTCAACGATGCCCCGGCCCTGAAAAAGGCTGATATCGGGGTGGCCATGGGGAGGCGGGGTACGGATGCGGCCAAGCAGGTGGCGGATATGGTCCTCACAGACGATACCTTTTCCTCAATCGTGGCCGCAGTCAGGCACGGACGCATCATATTCGGGAACATCCGCAAATCGGTCATGTTCATGCTATGCACCAATGTAGCCGAGGTCCTGGTCGTTGCCGTGGCTGCAGCCGGAGGCGGCCTGCTCAGCCTGCCTTTGCCCCTGCATCCTCTGCAGATCCTGTATCTCAATGTGGTGACCGATGTGTTTCCGGCCATTGCCCTCAGCATGGGCCGGGGTGAGCCGGACATCATGAACCGTAAACCGCGCCCGCAAAATGAGCCGGTTCTGACCCGGGGGCACTGGTTGGCTATCGGCGGGTGGTCTTTGCTGGTTGGGACATGCGTGCTTCTCGCTTTGGCCATGGCCCTGCATGGGCTCGGCCTGGCGCAAGAGCAGGCCGTGACCGTGTCCTTTTTGACCCTGGCCTTTTCCAAGCTCTGGTTTGTCTTTAATCTGCGCAGCCCTGGGTCGCGTCTGCTGAACAACGACATTGTAGTCAATCCGGCCATTGCCGGATCAATCGTTGTGTGCACCATTTTGCTGCTGGCTGCCGTCTATATGCCAGGCCTTTCGGAGGTCCTCAGAACAGCTCCGGTGGGAAAAGGCGGCTGGGCGCTGCTGCTGGGCATGAGCCTGGTCCCGTTTGTATTCGGACAGGCTTTGCGCAGCGTACAATCCGCAGGAAACAAAAGAGACAAGGAACTCATGGACATGCGTTGAGGCGTTTCAGAAATGTTTGCCTCCTAATGGCCTCCGTTCCCATTGAGTTCCCATATACCGGGCCGGGATTGCCGGGCCGACTTCAGCAACCGCTTTCTGCGCAGGGAATTGGCCGCCCAGCGGATGTCGCTCTGCCAGGTATAGAACAGATCTCCGCTTTTTCGAAGCTCATCTTCATAGTGCTCCCATACGTATTTACATACTGTGGGGATTCCCTGGAGGGCACAACCAAGCATGAAAAAGCTCAAAGTTCAAAGCTCAAAGCTCA
>JBKHIL010000256.1:0-3643 GCA_046538645.1 Desulfovermiculus sp. | reverse complement strand
CAAGGGCGGCATATGGATGTCCTGGCTCAGGCCGACATGGACCTTGACAGCAAGAATCTGCGGGCCAGCTGGAGTGTGGACGGCCCGGATTTTTCTGCCTTAAACCACGAGCCATTTTCCAGTATCTCCGGCATATTCAAATCATCTGGCCATATCAGCGGAGACCTGCAAGAATTGACCACTTCCCTGGACATCCAGATAGCTGACCTGGCCGGTCCGGGCTTGAATCCCAGCACACTTCACAGCCAGTTCCAGGGCCAAATACAGCCTGGTAAGCCGACCGTGCTTGGAGATCTGCAGATAAACGTCCACAACAACAGTGAACAGATTGTGCTCCAAACCGGAATCGACTTTGCCCGCCAGCTCCTGCGTCTTCCTGACCTCCAGCTTACGGGCCCGCAAACAGAGCTCAACGCCATTGTCGACTATCAGAGCCAGGAACAAAAAATTGATTCCAGGCTCCAGCTCAGGATTGACGACCTCCAGCGGTTGCAGACCTTCACTCCGCATGCTCTGCAAGGTGGGCTTTCCCTGGATGCTGAAGTAAAGGGCCTTGTATCTCAGCCGCAGATATCCGCTGCCGGCCTGATCCATGATCTGCAAGTGTCTGGCGCTCAGCTTGAGTCTTGTGATTTTCAGGCGTCACTTGAGGATGTCAAGACTTTAACAGGAGACCTGGATCTCAAAGCAGACAACTTGCGCTTTGAAGACAACAGGATAGATCATCTGAAACTGGAGGCCACCGGTGCCCGGGGCCAGGCTGAGGCCGGATTCTCTGTTTCCGGACACGCAGGCGCAAAATTCGATTTCAGCTCCCAGGCCCGGATCAATAACCGCCAGGGCCTTATCCACCTCACCTTGCCGCAGGGGGAGGGCCGGTATGGAGAACTTCCGTTTTCCTGGTCCCGCCCTCTGCAAGCCGCCCAGACGAAACAAGGTCTGGACCTGAGCTGGCCGGAACTCAACCTGGGCCAGGGCTCCGTTGAGATCCAGGGCACGTCCGAAGGAAATGCTGTGCACGGATCGGTTTTGGCCCAGAACATAGATCTCGACCAACTGCCCATTGCTTCCGGCCCGGACTTCACCGGGCAGGCTGATTTGGACATCCAACTCTCCGGGACCAGAACGGCCCCTGTTGTCCATACTGATACCCGGATACAGAACCTTAAGTCGCAAAGCGGACAGACCGAGGACCTGCCGGGAATGGATATCCGGGCTGCCGGGACATTAGACAGGAGTGAGCTGCAGGCTGAAGTCTCTGTGCATGGGGATCAGGCCTTTGATCTCCAGGCTGAGCTGAACCTTCCTCTTGATTTTGCTGTCCACCCTTTTCATTTTCAGGCCGGCGACAGTGTCTCCGGTCGAATAAAGGGACAGACTGACCTGCGTGTCCTGTCTGCCTCCCTGCCCCTGGACAGGCAGGATCTGGCCGGCACCCTGTCCATGGACATCTCATGCTCTGGCTCCCTGCCCCTTCCCGAACTCCACGGAGAGTTGGAGCTGGCCCGGGGCGAATTTGAAAACGTCCAGTCCGGGACCTTGCTCCAGGATATTCAAGCCATCATCCAGCTTCAGGGGCACCGGGCGGTTCTACGTGACATGCAGGCCACGGACGGTGAACAGGGAACAATCCGGGTTGATGGAGAACTTGGCTTTGCTCCTGATCAGGATATATCCTATTCCCTGACCACCAGCCTGGATCAGGCCACCCTGGTCAGAATGGAACCAGCTACAGCCACGCTCAGTGGTTCCATCGACCTCCAGGGTACTCCTTCGGGAGCAGATATCACTGGCGATCTCAAGGCCTTTCCAGTGGAGATCGGCCTGCCTGACCCTGCACCAGCCGGCTTGGATGGCCTGACTATTGTCAAAGCCGAAGAACAGAAAGGATCAGAACAGGATCCCAACAGCCAGGACAAACCTTCTTTTGCCCAGAACACAAACATGGACCTGGGGGTGAATATACCTGGTGGATGTTTTGTGCGCGGCCGGGGGCTGGACTCGGAATGGGAAGGGGATCTGCACATTCGAGGATCCGCGGCCCAACCCCGGATATCCGGAGATGTGGCAGTTGTGCGCGGTCATCTGAATTTATTGACCAAACGGTTTACCCTGGATGATGGCCGGATTACCTTTCTGTCCCAGTTTCCACCCCAGCCGGAGTTGAATCTGACTGCCCGCACATCAGTCCAGGACCTGCAGGCCCAAATTCACATCACCGGGTCAGCCACCGAGCCGTCCCTGACCCTGAGCTCCGAGCCTGCTTTGCCCCGGGACGAGATCCTGGCCCGCATGCTCTTTAATCGAGATTTGAGCCAAATCACCCCTGTCCAGGCCGTCAAGCTGGCCCTTGCCGTGCGCACTCTGACCAGCGGGGGCAACGGCGGCTTCATGACCAGTCTTCGCCAGAATATGGGTCTGGATGAGCTGACAATCGATACCCAGCAATCGGATGCCGACAGTGCAGATTCTTCCCAGGTCACTGTCGGAGCCGGAAAATATCTAAACGAGAATATATACTTTAAAGTTGAAAAAGGGCTGGAAGAAGATTCAGGCCGGGCAACGGTCAATATTCAGCTCACTCCGCGCATTTCTGTCGAGTCCACTGCTGGATCCGAGCACCAGGGTCTCTATATTTCCTGGTCCTATAGCTACTAATTGGACACTGATCTGTTAGGATATTGCCAATCTTTTTAAATGAAACAAGACGAGGCTTTCTGCTTCACCCGGCTGAGGCAAAAAACTCTTGAGACCACATTTCGATCAGAGATATCAATATAGCTTGATATTAGCATATCTATTTTTCCCCTAACTCTTATCTTCAGGGACTTTCGGCTCTCAAAAATCGCGCTTTTTGAAAAAAAATAAAGGCCTTTGGCTTTTACCAGCTCACAATCATGCCTTCAGTAAAGAACTCTCACATGACAGCGTGCTCGTCTCATTATTAATTCTATTCATTTTACAAGCACAATTTTTCATAAACTGCATTTTTAAATGTATTACGACTATACTTTTGTTGTTTAATTTCCTATTTGACCTATGACATATCTAGTTTTTCTGCTACATTTACTGTTCATGTTTTGATCTGCATGTTTTTTTATTTTCCAACCTCTTTTTTTTATAATTTCATAATTTTTACATTTCCCTTGACATCGCACATACCGCCCTGTATATTGCTATCACATTCAGGCTGAGGCCTTCGGTTTATTTTTCTGCAATTTCGGTACCTCAAGCCATATGAGATGAAGCTTGAGGCCAGGATGCACAGTCAGCAAGCTCAGCCCTTGAATTATAAGCCAATGCACAGAACGCATATCTGTACCACACTCTTCGCCTCCGAGCCACGCGAAGCGTATCGCTTGGATCTGCTTGCCCTGCTCTGACCTTTATGTTTACGGCGACCGGGGCTCTTTTCAGCCCACCCGAACTCAGTGTGCCCTGCAGGGCCAGTGATGTTGCGTCCTTGGCCCTATGATCAGTCATCTGTCAGGCTAAAGCCTGGAGGCAGGGGGAAACTTTAAAAAATGAAGGAGAAAGAAATGTTTGGAACCCCAGGAAAATACATGTTTACCTCAGAATCAGTGACTGAAGGCCATCCGGACAAGGTCGCTGACAAGATCTCTGATTCCATCCTGGATAATCT
>JBKHIL010000255.1:0-3645 GCA_046538645.1 Desulfovermiculus sp. | reverse complement strand
GGGTAAGGGTGAAAGGGTGGGGTAAGAGCCCACCAGTTGTCGCGGCGACGCGGCAAGCTCGGTAAACCCCGTTCGGAGCAAGACCAAATAGGAGAGTGCTTGAGGCCGGCCCGGCCGATACTCTCGGGTAGGTCGCTGGAGGCAGGGAGTAATTCCTGTCCTAGATGAATGACGATCCGCGTACAGAACCCGGCTTAATCCCGGCTCCGCATATTGTTGCTTTTCTTTTGGGTATCGACCTAAAGCAGCCAATTTATACAACCAGCGAGCCCAAGTCTTCAACCCGCAATCCCCTGCCTAGAGTGCGCTTGGAGGCAGGCCTTATATATCCTATGCACATCTGGACGCTCCTTTTGGCCTCAGGCCAAGGCGCCCGCATGCGCGGGCAGGTTAACAAAAAGCAGTTTTTACTGTGGAAGAAACGGCCCTTGTACTGGCAGTCCGCTTTGAGCCTGGCGTCGGTATCCTGTGTGCATGGTCTGATCATCGCCTTTCCTCCAGACGAGCTCGAGGAACGCCAGGCCGAGGTGCATGACCTGTGGCAAAGAGATGCCCTCGGAGTAGAATACATCACCTGTTCCGGAGGATCTTCCAGGCAGGAATCAGTGGCCAAGGCACTTGGCTGTCTGCCGCCAGAATGCACCCATGTCCTCATTCATGATGCAGCCCGTCCCTTTGTCCGCCCCCCGCTCATCCAGGCTGTGATCACCGCTCTGGCCTCCGGAGCCGCAGCTGCTGTTCCGGCCCTGCCAGTCACAGATACCATCAAAGAACAGATTGGCGATCGGGTGCAGACCCTGGACCGGACCAGTCTTTATGCCGTCCAGACCCCGCAGGGCTTTGCCCGGGATGTTGTATGCCAGGCCCACGCCCGGGCCCTTGAGCAGGGGTGGATGGGTACAGACGACGCCTCCCTGGTCGAGCGCCTCGGGTTTCCAATCCAGTTCATTCCCGGTGCGGCGGAGAATATCAAGATCACCACCAACCAGGATCTCAAAAAACTGCATGAACCGGAACATGACTTCCGGCGGTACTGCACCGGCTGGGGCTACGATGTGCACCGCTTCGGTCCCGGCCGAACAATGAAGCTGGGCGGAGTGCCCATAGCCAACGGCCCGGAGATTGAGGCCCACTCTGACGGAGACGTCTTGCTCCATGCCTTGATAGATGCTGTTCTCGGCTGCCTGGGTCAGGGCGATATCGGCGATTTTTTTCCGGATTCTGATCCCGGCTTTGAAAATGTAAGCAGTGGAGCGTTGCTGGCCGAAACCCTGAACAAAGCCGCCGGCCAAGGCCTGCGCATTGATCATGTTGATTTGACGCTTATTTGTCAGATTCCCAAAATCAGTCCCTGGAAGCATCAGATAAAGAAAAACGTATACACCCTGCTTGGTCTTACCCCTCAGCAGGTGAACATCAAGGCCACCACTGAGGAGCATCTGGGCTTTACCGGCAACAAACAGGGAATCAAGGCCGTGGCTCAGGTCATCGGTCACCTGGAAGGGTAACGGGATAAATCCACAACCAAGGATCAGCAATGAAGATCTACAACTCCATCTCCCGGCGCAAAGAAGAGTTCATCCCCAAGGAACCTGGGAAAGTCTCCCTGTACGTCTGCGGCATCACGGCCTACGATTTTTGCCATATCGGCCATGCCCGGGCGGCCGTGGTCTTTGACGTGCTGGTCCGCTATCTCCGCTTTGCCGGATACCAGGTCACTTTTGTCCGCAACTTTACTGATGTCGACGATAAAATCATAAACCGCGCCCGGGAAGAGGGTATCGATTCCCAGGCAGTGGCTGAAAAATATATCCGGGCATTTTATGAGGATATGGACCGCTTGAATATCCTCCGTCCGGACTTTGAACCCCGGGCCACGGAGCATATCCAGGATATGCAGGAAGTCATCCAGACCCTGATTGATAAAGGATACGCGTATGCGACCCCATCCGGAGACGTCTACTTCCGGGTCCGCAATTTTTCCGATTACGGCCGCCTCTCGGGCCGGAATATCGAGGAACTTCAATCCGGAGCCAGGATCGAGCCGGGGCAGGAAAAGGAAGACCCCCTGGATTTCGCTCTATGGAAAAAAGCCAAGCCGGACGAGCCGGCCTGGCCCAGCCCCTGGGGCCAGGGCCGGCCTGGATGGCACATCGAATGCAGTGCCATGAGTCAGCGGTTCATGGATCTTCCCCTGGATATTCACGGCGGGGGCCAGGATCTCATATTTCCCCATCACGAAAACGAACGGGCCCAGAGCATTGCCGCTTCCGGCCACGACTTCGTCCGCTACTGGATGCACAACGGCTTTGTGCAGGTCAAAAGCGAAAAGATGTCCAAGTCCCTGGGCAACTTCGTTACCTTGCGCGATATCTATGCCCACTTTCTGCCCGAAGTCCTGCGCTTTTTCCTGCTCAGTCAACATTACCGCAGTCCTTTGGACTTTTCTTTTGAGGGCCTGCAGGAAGCGGAAAAAGGACTCAAAAGGGTGTATCAGACCCAAAAACACCTGGAGTCCATGACTGCATCCCCGGCCAAGGGTCAGGGCCAGAATTTGCCTGCCGAAATCACCCAAGAGATCCGGGATGCTTCCAGCCATTGGCAAAACAGTCTTGAAGACGACCTGAACACTGCGGCCGCCCTGGGCGCAGCCTTCAGTCTGGTCCGTTTGGCCAACCGCATCCTGGAAGACAAACAATGGCGCAAGGCGGCCGATGCCGGACAGGCTTTTCACAGCATCCTGACCACCTTGCAGGATCTGGGACAAGTCCTGGGCCTTTTCAGTCAAAAAAGCTCCGAGTTTCTGCTCGACTTGCGCAGCTGTCGGGCCGCTCGGGCCGGAGTGGATTTAAGCGAAGTGGAAAAGCTGATTGCAAAGCGCCAGGAAGCCAGAAAGAACAAGGACTTTGCCCAGGCCGACTCCATCCGGGACCACCTGATTCAGCTTGGGGTCTCGGTCCAGGATACCCCGGACGGACCGGTCTGGGATCTGGAATAACTCATCATCTCAGGAAAGGAAGAACCAGATATGCAACCATCCACGAGGACGCGCGATATCAGCCCCTTTCTGGTCATGGACGTGCTTGAAGCGGCCAAAAAGCTGGAAGCGAACGGAGCGCATATTGTCCACCTGGAGATCGGTGAGCCCGATTTCGACACCCCGCAATGTATCAAAGACGCAGCCTGCCGGGCGATCCAGGCCGGAGAGACCCATTATACCCACAGCCTGGGTCTTCTGGACCTGCGCGAGGCAATCTGTGAAGACACCTGGCAGCGGACCGGACGGCACATCGATCCGGATCAGGTCATTGTCACCTCCGGAACTTCGCCGGCCATGCTCCTGTGTTTTGCCACTCTTCTGGAACACGGAGAATCTGTCATCATCTCTGATCCCGGGTACGCCTGCTACGCCAACTTTATCTCTTTTGTGGGCGGAACTCCTCTTTCAGTCCCGGTTTTTGAAGACGATGGATTTCAGTACCGACCCGATAAAATCTCTCAGGTCCGCCGCCCGGACACCAGAGGAATCATGATCAATTCTCCGGCCAACCCAACTGGCACCCTGCTTGGCCTGCAACGGATGCAGGAATTGGCCGACCTGGGCCTGGGGATCATCTCTGACGAGATTTACCAGGGCCTGACCTA
>JBKHIL010000254.1:0-3647 GCA_046538645.1 Desulfovermiculus sp. | reverse complement strand
GGGCTGGGCTTGGGGTCAAGCCCGCCCTACGCAAAAGCCGGCTCAACAGTAGGCCAAATTCTCCCCAATGAGCTCCAAATCCGGTATGCATCTTGCTAAAGAGCTAAGGGCTGGCAATCACCCTGGGTTGTTCCTTCATGTCCGAGTCTTCAAGGAGCGCATTGGGCAATGAAATATGTAAGTATCGGCGCCGCTGTTTTTTTATTGAGCATATCCTTTTTCAGCTGGGGATATCTCGCGGCTGAATATCAAGCCTTTCCCGGGCCGGTAATACAGCCGATCCAGGAAGACATCGAGTCCTTTGCAGCTGGAAACGGGCACAGTGAGCGCAGTGTGAAGGACAAGCTCATCCATGACGCTGGCATCCAGCCCAAGCGCATGCTTGAGAAACAGGAAAGAGATCCTGACCGCGAGTACGAGTCACTGCCCATAAACGGGCTCTCAGATGACCGGTCTTCTCCTTTGCTGTATGTAAAAGACAAAGAGGCGTTTGCCCAGGGGTATATTTTGATCTGGGGCGCATTTGATCTCAAGGAGAATATGTACGCCGCGATCCTCCTGGACAGCGACGGAGACATTGTCCATACGTGGATGCCAAACCAGGACGCATTCCGGCACAAGATAGATGAGCACAACGCAGACAAGGGGGAGGAAGAAGAGAAACTTGAATACAATGACCCAGACAATCTTCCCCAGGGCATAGCCCTATTTTCAGATGGATCACTGATCTTAAATGACAGTGACCCGGGCAACGGAATGCAGAAGTTAGATTTTTGTTCTCAGCCCAGCTGGGTCAAGCTCGGCAGGTACAGCCACCGAATCACCAAGACAGACAACGACTCCAGCATCTGGGCCATTGATGGTGACAATGCCGGAGTATTGCGCAAGATTGACGCGGAAAACGGGAAGACCCTGCGCACAATCACGCTTGCGGAGATTATAAAAGAAAACCCCCATGTGGATATCCTTTCCCTGCGGTATGACGACATGGATAAGACCTGGCTCAAGGACCGGTGGCACATTAATGATGTCCACCCGCTCCCGGCTGAATATGCAGACGCATTTCCTGATTTTGATGCTGGTGACCTGCTGTTGAGCCTGAGATCGCAAAACACCCTCATGGTCGTGGATCAGGATTCGCTGCACATCAAGTGGTGGAAGATGGGACCCTTTTCCCGGCAGCACGATCCGGACTGGCAGCCAGAGGGCAAGATTTCGGTCTATGACAACCAAACCCGGTTTCAAGACCTCCATTCAAGAAAAGATCCCAAATTCAGCCGTATCCTGAGCTTTGATTTCCGGGACAAGAAGCTGCAGACATTGTATAATGGCAAAAAAGACAACTTTTACTCCAGCATCAGGGGAAATCATCAGCTGCTGCCCAATGGATCAATGCTCATAACCAGCCCCAAACAGGGCAGGGTCCTGCTTGTAAACCAGGACGGAGAGACTGTTTTTGAATTCTTCAACAGATATGATGATGAGCAGGCCCTCCTGGTCTCAGAAGCGATCTGGGTGCCAGAGGATTTTTTCGATTTTGAGCTCAAAGACAAAGAATGTTCATCATCATGATTGGGCCTGCTTTAAGCAGGCTGAAAGAGATGGACTGTTTATGAAAACCTTTAAGCTTATCAGCCCAAGCTATTGTATTTTGCTCAGGAGGAAGAGACATGGCACGAATATATGTTAAATCAATGGCCATACTGGCCGGACTGCTGCTCACCTCAGCCTCACCTGCGTTTGCCTATATTGGTCCTGGACTCGGAGCCGGGACTGTCGCTGTTGTCCTTGGAGTCATAGCCTCTGTTTTTTTGGCCCTGTTTGCCGTTATCTGGTATCCCTTGAAGCGGATATTCGGGAGAAAAAACAATGCCAAAGCTCCCGGAGCAAATTCCCGGGATGCCGGGGCAAATCCCTCTGATTCTGCACCGCCCAATAAATAACTCCAGGGTGCAGTGCACCAAACGATGATGAGGAACAAAGAAACGTGGTCTGGATTGTCACTGCTCTTTGCTGCATTTGCGCTGTAGAGCTTCTCCTCAGGGCCGGACTTTTTGCGACCATACGCCAGATGCGGGCCGTGTCTGGCAAAACCATGCGCACGCTCACGAACAAGCGCATCTCTGATCACTGGAAGGAGAAAGTCCTGCCCGCCTATGCCTGGATGATCTTCAAGGGATCGATTAGGCTGCTGCTGTCCCTGCTGCTTGTGTTCGGGCCGTTTTTGATTGCCATTTTTTTGGCCGAGCCCTTTGACCTCGGTTTTCTTTCCTTTGTGTCCTCCTGGACTGGAATCATCGGAGCCACATGTATTGCAGCTGCCTACGGCCTGGTGCGAGGACGCTATGGCAAAAAATGAGTATGGTTTCGGGGCCCGCCTTCTCCATCATCTGGCCCTTTCTTCCCGAGCGGTTGCTGAGCTCTCCTTTCAGATCGATCAGGTGCTGCGAAGGACTGAGCCCGCCCCAGCCCTGGATAAACGGCATATCTTTGTTTCCGGCCTGGCCCGGGCCGGCACCACGGCCATCATGCGCCTTGTGTATGCCACAGGACGGTTCTGTTCTTTAACCTATCGGGACATGCCCTTTCCCCTGGCCCCTTTTCTGTGGAGGAAGACCCTCCTTGGGTGCTCCGCCCGGGAGGGAGATATGCGCGAACGGGCCCATGGGGACAGGATGCTGGTAAGCTTCGACAGTCCGGAGGCCCTGGAAGAGGTTTTCTGGCGGGTGTTCTGCGGGCAGCGCTATATACTGCCGGACAGCTTGATTCCAATGCAGGCAGACTCCAAAAGCATCGCTCTGTTCCAAAAATATATAGCCAGGCTCATGGAAATTGACGGAGCCGATCGCTATCTGTCCAAAAACAACAACAACATCCTCAGGCTGTTCTCCATCCAGGAGGCCTTTCCCCAGGCCTTGATCATCATTCCCTTCCGGGATCCGATCCAGCAATCCCTGTCTTTGCTGGCCCAGCACCGTCACTTTTGCCAGGTGCACAGCCAAGACCCGTTCTCCAGAAAATACATGCAATGGCTGGTTCATCATGAATTCGGAAGCGACCATCGCCCCTTCCAGGTGGATGAACAGCCAAGCGCGCATCTGCCGGAATCGCCCAGCTATTGGCTGGAGCAATGGGTTCGGGTCTACCGCTTTGTCCTCCAGCAGGCGCGCAGGATGGATCAGGCCGTATTCTTTGTAGAATATGAAAAACTGTGCGCCGATCCGGCGGGGGTCTGGAAGGCCCTGGCCCGGCGTGCTGATCTGCCGGAGAATCTTCCAGCTGACTTTGTCCTGTCCCAGGCACCTGCCAGGGAAGGGTTTCTGGCAGAGCCCGGCCTGTATCAGCAGGCGCAGACGATCCACCGGCAGCTGCAAAAATGGTCTCAAGATGCTGTGCACGGCCCAAATGGCCCCAAAAGCAAAGCTTATTTGGGGTGTAAGGAAGTCATGGCTGGGTTTTGATAAGATCGAAGAGGCTGGGCCTCGGAGAGGGCCAGCCCTACCCGGAAAGACCGGGGCTTGGCGACTGACCCGGGCTGAGTAGCCCGTCCTTCTCCGAAGGGCGGGTTCATCGCAGAGCAAAAGAGGCTGGACCTCGGAGAGGGCCAGCCCTACCCGGAAAGACCGGGGCTTGGCGACTGACCCGGG
>JBKHIL010000253.1:0-3658 GCA_046538645.1 Desulfovermiculus sp. | reverse complement strand
GTTTCATACGAGCCAAAAACAGGAGATTTTTTTTGGCTGAATATCCAGTTTTGCCGGTGGTGGCTGTGGGGGGTGTGCTTATCCAGGATAAACGCATCCTTCTGGTCAAACGGGGCCAGGCCCCGTCCAAGGGCTTGTGGACCATCCCCGGGGGAAAAGTGGAGCTGGGGGAAAATCTGAAGCAGGCTGTGGTCCGCGAAATGCGCGAGGAGATCGGATTACAGGTCCGGGCAGGAGAGCTGGTCACCCATTTTGAGTTCATCGAAGCGGATGAGCAGAACCGGGTTCGATATCACTATGTGATCATGGATTTTTGGGTGCAGAGAATACAAGGTACTTTACGCCCAGGAGACGATGTCCAAGAGGCAGCTTGGTTTGGCTTGCAGGATCTTGTCCCGGCCTTGGTGACCAAAGGGACGATTGATTTAGCCAGGTCTTTGCTTTTAGGATACAGCCCTTGACCTTTGAGGTTCAAGTCCTTACTCTTTGTTTGTTCCGATTGGGGTGTTCTGGCGATGTCCGGAACTGAGAGCATACCCATAGAACCTGATACAGTTCATGCTGTCGTAGGGAATCGGATGATCACTCCCCCTCAGTTTGAATCATTTCTCTGGTTTGTTCTCATCCCATTGTGGGGCCAAGTTGATCTCAACGGCCTTCAGTAATCAAGAGATTTGAGCTTAAAGACAGATCACTTGATTGCAAAATGGAATCTTTTCCGTCCCGGAATACCCCCTTCTCAAAAAACTGTTCGAACAGTTTTTTGCTGTCTGTATTGCATCACCTCAAGTGTCAAGAGTGCTTTGCTGGCCTGCTGGTTTTATTGGCCACATTTATGGTTTGAGCCGGCAGATGTATAAATGTTTATTCTTTTGAATTTATTGTTCAAATCGTGAGCAGTGCCCTCAGTTAAATGGCGAGGAATGTAGCCTGGCAAGCCTGGACCTTTGAACCCTTAAGGTGTCAACAATGGAGGAAAGTATGGGATTAGAAGAGATTGTGGTTACTGAAGCCATCATGAGCACCTATTATGAAAAATTTCGCTCCTGCCTTGAACTGGACGTGGCTGTGGTTGGTGCCGGTCCGTCCGGGCTGACCGCGGCCTGGCATCTGGCCCGGCAGGGATGGAATGTGGCTGTATTTGAGCGCAAGCTGTCTATTGGCGGCGGCATGTGGGGCGGTGGCATGACCTGGAATATGATTGTGGTCCAGGAAGAGGGCAAATCTGTCCTCGAAGAGGCCGGTGTCCCTTTAACTCCTTTTCGCGACGGATACTTCACTGCCGACGCCATTGCCTCCACCACCACCCTGGCATCCAGGGCCTGCCTGAGCGGGGCCAAGGTCTTTAACTGCATCACTGTGGAAGATGTGCTCATCCGGGAGTCACAGGGCCAGAAGAAGGTCACCGGCCTGGTCATAAATTCCAGTCCGGTGGAAATGGCCGGCCTGCACATTGATCCGGTGGTGGTTCAGAGTAAGTATGTTGTTGAAAGCACAGGACATCCTCTGGAAATCATCCACACCCTGGTCCAAAAAAACGATGTCCAGCTCATGACCCCCTCCGGTGGCATAGAGGGCGAGCAATCCATGTGGGCTGAGGAAGCGGAACGGACTACTGTTGATAATACACGGGAGATATTTCCCGGTATGTATGTCAGCGGCATGGCCGCCAATGCTGCCTTTGGCTCCTACCGCATGGGCCCGATCTTCGGGGGCATGCTCTTGTCCGGACAGAAGGTGGCCCGGTTGATCGATGCCCGGCTGCGGGAGGAAAAATAACAATGGCTTGGATGCAGGATTGATTCTTCCTGGCCCTGGTCGCCTCTTCAAAAGTGACGGAGAAACGTGCACCTGACGGAATAGTCCAGGCCTCGGGTATTTTTAGCAGGGGTATCCACATACCAGATGAGGATGATATGTTCAGCAAAAATAAAGTATTGGATAGTCTATGGTCTGAGCAGGGACGGAAAATAGCTGAGGATGAAGGCCTCACTGCTGATGTGATTTATAATGGACTGGAGGCGGGAAGCATGGTCCTCTTGGCCAATCCCGGGCATGAGGGAGTGCACCCGGTGCTTATCGGCCAGCCGGCGGCGATCAAAGTCAACGCAAACATCGGGACCTCTCCCTTTCTCAATGATCCTGACTTGGAGGTCAACAAGGCCAAAACCGCATATCAGGCCGGGGCGCACACGGTTATGGACCTGTCCACTGGCGGAGATCTGGATGTCATCCGGGCGCGCATCCTGCAGGCCACGCCCATGCCTTTGGGCACAGTTCCCTTGTACAGTGTGGCCCAGACCTATATTGCCGCCGGGGAAGATCCCGGGAAGATCCAGGCCAAAGAGCTGTTTGCCGAGATCGAGAAACAGGCCAGGCAGGGCGTGGATTTCATGACCCTGCACTGCGGAGTGAGTTCCCAGGCCGCGACTATGGCCAGGGAGGAGGATCGCAGTCTGGGCATTGTGTCCCGGGGCGGGTCTCTCCTGGCCCGGTGGATGGAGGTCAATGGACGGGAAAACCCTTTGCTTGAGGATTATGATCGGCTTTTGGATATCTGCCTGGCCCACAATGTGACCATCAGCCTGGGCGACGGACTGCGGCCAGGGGCCGGATCGGATGCCGGAGACCGGGCCCAGTGGGAAGAGGTCATTGTTTTGGCCGGGCTGGCCAAACGGGCCAGGCAGGCCGGGGTGCAGGTCATGATTGAAGGCCCGGGGCATGTGCCCCTGCATTTGGTTCAATCCCAGATCCAGGGTATGAAACGGCTTTGCAACAATGCTCCGCTGTATGTCCTGGGACCGCTGCCTACGGATATCGCTCCGGGGTATGACCATATCGCCGGGGCTGTCGGCGGGGCCCTGGCCGGCATGGCCGGAGTGGATTTCCTCTGCTATCTGACCCCGGCCGAACACCTGACCCTGCCCAATGAGCACGATGTGTGGCAGGGGGTGAAGGCCTCCCTGGTCGCAGCTCATTGTGCCGAGGTGGCCCTTGGCCGAGGTAAGGCAGTGGACCAGAACAATGCCATCTCTCAGGCTCGGAAAAATCTGGACTGGGCAAGAATTACCGAGCTGAGCCTGGATCCGGACATGGTCAGCCGCAGGAGGGAAACCTTTGCCTCCAAGGAAGAATGCGCCATGTGCGGAGATTTCTGCGCAGTGAAGCTGCTCAGGTAAAAAGCCTGCTCTGTTTTGGTTTCAAGCAAAACAGAGCAGGCTTTTTACTGTTCATACATCCCGGTGTATTCAGCCTGATCCAGGACCTTGCCTTCAATGGCCTGGTAAAATTGGTCCAGATTGGCTGTCTGCGGCAGATCCAAAGACTCCACGCTCAAGGCATACAGGGTGGCCACGTAGGGGTGCCCTCCAGTCCCGGCCGGGGGTTGTGGTCCTCCATAGCCTGTTTTTCCAAAGGAATTTTGCAGCTCCTGGCTTCCCGGGGGCATGTTTTGTCCTGAGGCCCCTTCCGGCAGGAATGTGGTCTGGGCCGGAATGTTCACGACCAGCCAATGGATCCAGTTGTTGGCCACCGGATGGGGATCAATTAAGGCCAAAGCCAGGGATTTGGTCCCGGCCGGGACATCTTCCCAGGCATAGGGAATCGATACGTTGTCCCCTCCGGCTCCGGGCATAACGTACTTGGTAGGAATGGTGCC
>JBKHIL010000037.1:0-9777 GCA_046538645.1 Desulfovermiculus sp. | reverse complement strand
AGCCAGTGCACGGGCCAGTAAGCTCCTCTAGGTCGAGGACCAGGAAGAGGACCCAGGGTCAATACCAAGGCACATATGCTGGAGAATGGTGTACGGACTTAAATTTGCTGAGATCCTGTGGCTCACAGATGCCGGGCCTGTGATCCACAAGGGGGATTGTGAATATCAGGTGAGCGGAAATATGATGCAGCCAGGTTGGGAATAGGTTAGGATATTGAAAAGGGGCTGCAAATTTGACTTTGCAGCCCCTTGTTTTTCTTGGTGGAGGTGATGGGGATCGAACCCACGACCTCAGCGTTGCGAACGCTGCGCTCTCCCAGCTGAGCTACACCCCCGTTGCTGTACTCTCGGTAAAAAAAGTCGTTACACCTCACAATGAGGACTGTCAAGAATCAGAAAAAGGGTTCGAATCGATACCAAATGATGACCATAAGTAACGGCACTCGTGGATATATGGAATTTCTGAACAAGATCTGTACTTTTTAAGTACAGGGTTCAGGCCGATTTTTTCTCCAGCCCCACCTCGGAGGCGATGTCCTGCATGGCCAAAATGGCAATCTGAAAAAACTCACCCAGCTCAAGCCCGATCTTTTCACATTCCTTGATTCTCTCCCGGTCCACATTGGCGGCAAAGCTCTTGTCCTTCATCTTCTTTTTCAGACTCTTGGGTTTCATATCCTCCATGCCTTCCGGCCGGACCAGGGCATTGGCTGAAATAAGGCCGGTGACAGTCTCTGCGCAGCGCAGGGCAAAATCAAAGGTGCTCTGGGCATTAGTCCCGTTCATCTCGCAGTTGTGGGCGGCTATAGCCTGAACCGCCTCCTCCGGGAGCTGTCCCTGCAGTTTCTGAGCGGAGATAAGACCGTGCTCAGCAGGATTGTCTCTGGTCTGCTCAAAGTCCAGGTCATGCAGCAGTCCGGCCAGACCCCACAACTCCGGGTCAGCTCCCAGCCGGTCGGCCAGACCACGCATGACCGCCTCTGTTTCCAGGCTGTGATTGATAAGGCTCGCTTCCTGCAGATTGGAATGCAACATTTCCAAGGCGTTTTCTCGATCCATTCTCGTCTCCTTCACATCTTTTTGCGCCGCAATATATCTATGACCAACCAGAAACCGACACAGGCGGCTAGGAGATAGCCGATCAGCCCCAAGGCCGGATAGCCGAAAATAAACGGCCGTACCCCTGTGGTGATGATCATGGAAGATCCTATGATCATGCACCCGGTGATGATGCCCAGAGTCAGACGGTTGGCGATGCGGTCCAGGGTCAGGCGCATCCCGTCCAGGTTTTTATGTTCAAATCTGATGGACAGCTGATCGTGTTCCAGCTTGGCCAGGATTTGATTGGCCTGACGCGGGAGATCCTTTTGCATCTGCAGGGCATTGCCCACCCCTTTGCGCAGCTGGCGGTAAATGAGGCGGGGGGAATATTTGTTCAAGGCGATGCGCCGTACAAAGGGAGTGGACTCAGTGACCACATCCAGCTTGGGATATAAAAGGCGGGCCGAGCCTTCGCTGGTGACCAGGGCCTTGATCATGATGGCCAGATCCGATTTTATCCGGATCTTGTACTGATGCAAGAGGTTGGTGATCGCAGAGAGGAGCTGGCCGATATTGATTTCTTCCAAGGGCAAGGAATAAAAATCGTCCAGGAGATCCATGATATCCCGATGCAGTTCATCAGTTTCAACCCCAGGGTCGTGTTCGGAAAACTCAAGGAGGATGTCCAGTACAGTCTCACTGTCCCGGTCCACGATTCCTTCCAGTAGAGTGATCAGCTTGAGTCTGGTGTTTGGCGTCAAGCGGCCGACCATGCCCCAGTCCAGCATGGTGAATGTTCCGTCATCCATGACAAAGATATTGCCAGGATGAGGATCGGCGTGAAAGAAACCATCTTCCAGGATCTGCTTCAGGGAAGCCCGCAGACCGTTCCGGGCCAGGAGCAGGCGTCTCTCCTCAGGCAGAGCGGTCACATTGCGCAATTTGGTGCCCTGAACCAGCTCCATGACCAGCACTTTCCGCGTGCTGTATTCTGAGAATACAGCTGGAAACCTTATGTATTCGTGGCCCTGGAAGTTCGCCTGGGCCAGGCGGATGTTCCTGGCCTCACGCTCAAAGTCCAGCTCCCGCAAAAGCATGCGTCGCAGCTCATGAACCAGCCCTGGCAGATCATACAAGGCCATGGTCTCGATGCGCTCATGGATCTGTTTGGCCAGTCCGGCCATGATATCCAGATCATTGCGGATCACTTGCTCGATGCCCGGGCGCTGCACCTTGACGGCTACGACAGTATTGTCCGCAGCCAGCCGGGCCCGGTGCACCTGGGCCAATGATGCCGCAGCCAAAGGCTTGGGCTCAATATAGGCAAAGATCTCTTCTATGGAGCGTTCCAGACTTTTTTCAATCTGGGACGATATTGCCTCCCACTCTTCGGCCTGGACCTCATCCTGGAGGCGGCTGAGTTCATTGGCCAAAGCCGGAGGGAGAAGATCTGTACGCAGGCTGAGGAGCTGTCCAAACTTGACAAAAGTGGGTCCCAATTCAGTAAGAACATAGCGGATGCGCTTCCAGGTGCTTGCTTCCTGCCGCCCGGACTTTCGAGACGGCTTGGGAAACATGATCTTGTCCGGCAGATCCAACCTGGAAAGCAAATCACCGAATCCATACTTGATCAGAGTAAATGAGATTTCCTTAAACCGGTTTAATCTGGAGAGGGTGTGCAGATCCAAGGGACGTCCTTAATGCAGGCTACAAATTCTCAATATGGGAACAAGAGGGAGCGATTATTTTTCCTCTGGACCGGGTTTTTCAATGTGCGGTGCAGTTGGTTGTCCGCCGGCAGCAGCTGCGGCAAGTTGATCTTCCAGGAGCATGACCCTCTTTTCCAGATTGTCCACCCGGTGGCGCAAGTGGTCCACATCTTCGGACTGAGCCAGATGCATGCCTTTGGTCACCCGTTCCACTATCTCGGTAATCTGGTTTCGGATGTCCTGCATTTCCTTTTCTCCAGTTTTGCACATATCATTGGTGAACCGTTCCGCCTCTTCAGTGGTCAGCTTGCCCTGGTGGACCAGGGACTCCACGTTTTCCCGGACCTTGGCCGTGGATACTACTGCTGTACCAAGGCCGGCCAAGGCCAATTTTTTGGCCAGTTCCCGCATAAAAAACACTCCTTTGCTTGATTGACGGCATCTCCAACAGGGTTGGAATGAAGGGATTATAATTATAGATTTCGTTTATATTCGGCCAAACTGGACATATATATCGGATACAAAGCCACTTTTTGCATTCGCATCGTGTGTATGGGGTGACAGGCTTACCACTTTATGAAGCTGATGGGATCTGCTCTTCGTCTTCCAGGATATGAAAAAAGTCTATCAGCTTGACCAGACTCAAGGTCTTGCGGACCTGCGGGGAGGGGGCCAGGAGATAGAACTCCTTGTTCTTCGTTGTCTTGCGGTTGTTGATATGGACCAGAAAACCTATACCCGAACTGTCTAAAAAAACAGTTTTGGACAGATCCATGACCAGAGCCATGCACTCGGATCCGCTTAAGTATTCTTCGATTTGGTCTTTCAGGCTGTCTATGACTTCAAGGGTCAATTCACCTGAGTAGCGAAGGATACAGGCTTGCCCTTTTTTGTCGACTTTCATCCTTTCCATGCGCTCTCCTCAATGCGTCGTTCCATGCTCAGGGTATTTTGCCCCTGGTTATGCTGATATCCAAAAGAATCAACGAGCCGGGAAATAATAAACAGCCCCCGTCCGAACTCATCTTGCGGGTCGGAGCAGACAGTCTCTTCGGGGCCATCAAAAGGCGGACCGTTATCTCTCACCTCCATGCAGATTTTTTTCCTGGGATCAATCTGGATATGAACCTCCAGTTCACCCCTGGCCTCCGGCCCATAAGCATGAAGCATAACATTAGTGCACGCCTCGCTCAATACCAGACGAAAATCATAAATCAGGTCCGAGTCCTGTATCCAATCCTGGAGAAATTCAGCCACAGATCTGGTCAAAGAGTTTATCTTTTCCGGTGTGGCCCGGGAATGAAACACCTTACATATTTTCATCGTGTTTCCAGTGGATCCACAGCGCACTGCGGTCATCAGGAAATGCCGGTCGGCCTTCCAGGTCTTGAACCATCCTGGCTTCAAGCTTTTCCATGCTGAAGTATGGCTCACATAAAAGTTGAGAAGCCAGATTCAAGAAATTATTCAGTCCATAACGCCTGGTAGGCGAGACTTTCCACTCGTAATAGCCGTCGGTAAAAAGAAAAAGCCCGCAGCTCTCTGAGATATCTAAAGTGACCGGCTGAAATTCCAGATTAAAGAAGCCAAGAATAGTGCTGGTTGGTTCCAAAAGGTCTGTGTGCTGATTTTTACTGACCATCAAACCCGGGCAATGACCGGCATTGATATAGGTTATGACGTTATTTTTTTGATCAATGTCAGCTGCAAACATGGTTACAAAATCCATTTCCTGTCCTAAAATATCGCTGAGCTGGGTATTGATGAGCTGGAGAGTGTGGGCCAGATCCAGGAAATGGATTTCAGTTGTTCGGGTTAAGGCCCGGACAATGCCCATTAAAAAAGCCGCCCTGGCTCCGTGTCCGGATACATCGGCAATCACTACCCGGAGTACGTTATTTTGCACATTGAAAAAATCGTAATAGTCTCCACTGGCCCTGCCGGAAGGATAGTAGGCGCTTTGAATGGCCAGATCATGGGTATAATAGCATTCCTTGGGAATAAGCTTGTCCTGCAGGGAGGCTACTGTGTCGAACTCCTGAGCGATACGGTCAAACGCGGCCCGAAGCTGTTTATTCAGCCTGATCTGTCGCTTGGCCACATTGATTCTGGCTTTGAGCTCCTCGTGATCAAAGGTTTTGACCAAAAAATCATTCGATCCAAGATTTAAGGCCTGGGTCTTTGTACCCACATCGGCAACCGAGGTCAGGGATATGATATAGAGATCATTGTCACCCATCTGGTTGCGAATAATGCGGATGATATCTGTTCCGTCGCAAGAGGGAAGGTTGAGATCTAAGATCAAAATGTCCGGCTTGAATTCCTTATACTCCTGCAAGGCCAGATCCCCATCTGCAGCCATGCGCAACTGATAATTCTGACCTTGGAAGACGGAATTGAGGCTCTTCCGCCAGATGGGGGAGTCGTCTATGATCAGGATCTTGATCTCGTTATTTTGCATGCAATGTATATAGTCCAAAGGTGACGAAATGTCGTGAGGTTCAGCTTTTCTTGCGGCTGACCAGGGGGCGGAAAGTTTTCCGCTCCTTTTATCCGCTGAGGTGGTTACTGTCCAGAGTCAAGGTAAACGGCCCCCAATTGCAGAGCTCGATATCCATCTCCTGGCCAAAAAAACCGCTGAAAACCCGGCCCGGAGCCAATCTGGTCAGGTCCTGAATAAAATGGTCATAAAGGGCTTGGGCCCTTTGGGGCGGGGCAGCAGGAGTGAAAGAGGGACGCCGCCCTTTGTTCCAGTCTGCATACAAGGTAAACTGGGAAATAACCAGGAGAGACCCGTTGATATCCTTCAGACTGGCTTCAGAACGCCCCTTATGGTCTGGAAAGATACGCAAGCTCACGATCTTGTCAAGGAGCTTGGACCAGATGAAAGTATGGGGCAGATCCAGCTCATCCTCACGGCCGAATCCAATCAAAACAACCAAGCCGGTGGCAATGGATGCTTTTTCCAGATCCTGGACCACCAAGCGGGCTTTTTTTACCCGTTGCAAGACAATGCGCATGCTATATTTCGCTGTATATGGCTTCCGAGCTTTCTTTTTCAGCCACACCCACCTCGCGCAGCCGGACCGGATGATCGGCCAGGAGGGATTTGAGCCGGGTGTAGATGTATTTGGCCAGATTTTCTGAAGATGGGTTGTCGTTTATAAACGGTTCCAGCTCATTTAAATGCCGATGATCCAGGGTGTCCAATACAGTTTTCAGCTTTACTTTGAGTTCCTTAAAATCCATAAGAATTCCAGTCTGGGGCTCCAGATGATCGCCCTCCACCTCCACCCGGACCTGGAAGTTGTGACCATGCAATTCTTCGCATTTGCCCTGATAATGACGCAACTGATGTGATGAGCTAAAATCGTCAGTTATTCGAAGCCTATATACTGACCGGGGATTGTTCTCGGACATGGACTCCTCGCTGGTTCAGGGTCTTTTTCCACTGTGTGATTTCTTGCTGCAGGCCGGTTTCCGGCAAAATACAAAAATTGGGCCCCAATTGTAAACGGCAATTGCCGTGACTAAAACTGATCAGCAAGTGGACAGGATTCTTGCCTGGATATCGACGGAGGATTTCTTTAAACCGTTGCCAGTCCCGGGGAGTGATCTGATCACCCGATATTTGAATTTCGTAGGCCTCGCTCTCCGGGAGGGGCACATTCTGCAACAGGCTGACCGATTGGGCCAGGAGCTTGACTTGTCGTGGACCGTCTTCGGACCCGGACCTTTCCCGGTCCTGGGTAATGGTGGCCGTACAGAATAAGGGTTGATCCACGTCCAGATGGGCCTTTACCTGGGCATACACCTCAGGAAAGAGTGTCATTTCTCCGGTTCCGGTCAGATCTTCCACCTGGCAGAAGGCCATGCGGTCTCCTTTCCTGGTGGTGATTTCTTTGCTGGAGGTGACCAAAACAGCGATTTTCACTTCAGATTCCCCGGGCAGCTCAGAGCACTCCTTCAGCCCGGTCACTCCGAGAAGTTGCAATTGGTCCTGGTAACCGACCAAAGGATGGCCACTTAAGAAAAAGCCAAGATTTTCTTTTTCAAAGCGCAAGCGATCTTCTTCAGACCACTCATGTATATCCGAGTCGGGAATATTCATCCCGATCCCGTTTTGGGCTTCAGCTGCACTCTGGGTTGAGGCAGGGACCATACTGAGAAGTGAGAGCTGCCCGTGCGATTTGTCCTTATGAGTTTTCTGAGCTTTGGCTACCACCCGGTCCAGGGCTGCAATCAGAGCCGCCCGGTTACAGCCAAGAGAGTCCATCGCCCCGCTCTTGATCAGACTTTCCAGAACCCGTTTGCTCACTTTGCGCAGATTAACCCGCTGACAGAGATCGAGAAGGTTCTTAAAAGGGCCGTTTTTATCCCGCTCCTGGACCAAGCTGAAAATTGCCGCATCACCGACATTTTTGATCCCGGACAGTCCGAACAGGATGCCCTGATCAGTGACACTGAAAGGATGGATGCTTTTGTTGATGTCCGGCCCCAAAACCGGAATACCCATTTCCCGGCAGGCATGAATGTGACTGATGACTTTGTCTGTGTTGCTCACCTCAGAAGTTATCAGAGCTGCCATAAACTCACGAGGGTAATGGGCCTTCATGTAGGCGGTCTGATATGAGATCAGGGCATAGGCTGCGCTATGGGACTTGTTGAATCCATATCCGGCGAACTTTTCTATGAGGTCAAAAATGTACGTAGCAGTTTCCCGGGGCAGGCCGTTGTCTTCAGCCCCGGTCAGAAATTTATCCCGCTGCCTGCCCATAACAGCCGGGTCTTTTTTGCCCATGGCCCGGCGCAGGATATCTCCGTCTCCTAAAGAGTAGTTGGCCAGTTCCGAGGCAATGCGCATGACCTGTTCCTGGTACAGGATAACCCCGTAGGTTTCCTTGAGCACAGGCTCCAGACTGGGATGGGGATATTCCACCTCGATCTCCCCGTGTTTGCGGCGAATGAAATCAGTAACCATGCCGCTTTCCAGGGGACCTGGCCGGTACAGGGCCAGCAGGGCAATAATGTCTTCAAAGCAGTTGGGCTGCAGATCAGTGAGTACCCGGCGCATGCCTGAGCTTTCCAACTGAAATACACCGTCGGTCTGACCTTTGCACAACAGGTCAAAGGTCTCCTCATCATTCAAGGGCAGGGTATCCAGATCCGGCAGGTCTGCGTGCCGATCCCGGGCCAAGTTGAGGGCGTCACTGAGCACGGTGAGGGTCTTTAAGCCCAGGAAATCGAACTTGATCAGCCCGACTTTTTCCACTTTTTTCATATCATACTGGGTAACCACTTCTCCCTTTTTTCCCACATATAAAGGCAGATATTCCTGCATGGGCCGATCGGAAATAACGATTCCAGCCGCATGGGTGGAGGCGTGGCGGGCCAGGCCCTCCAGTCGTCTGGAAACATCTATGAGCTGGGCAATGCGCTCGTCATTTTCCACCTTGGCCTTCAGCTCCGGCTCCTGCTTCAATGCCTTGTCTATGGTCATTTTCAAGTCGTCGGGAATGAGCTTGGCTATCTTGTCGGTTTCGGCAAAGCTCATGCCCAGGGCCCGGCCCACATCCCGGACTGCAGCCTTAGCCTTCATGGTTCCGAAGGTGGTGATCTGAGCCACTGAGTCTTTACCAAACTTATCGGTGACGTATCTGATCACCTCTTCCCGGCGGTTGTAGCAAAAATCAACATCAATATCCGGCAGGCTCTCCCGCTCGACGTTGAGAAACCGCTCAAAAAGGAGAGTGTAACGGATGGGATCCAGGTTGGTTATACGCAAAGCGTATGCAGCCAGACTGCCGGCAGCCGATCCCCGACCTGGGCCGACCGGAATACCCTGGGCCTTGGCCCAGTTGATGAAGTCCTGGACAATGAGGAAGTATCCGGCAAATCCCTTGCTGCAGATGATTTCCGTCTCTTCCTGCAGCCGGTCCCAGTAGGGCTGTTCATCCTGCACATAGGGCAGGTTCTCCAGGCGCTCCCGGAGCCCTTCCCGGCACAGGCGGGAAAATTCATCCTCCAGGCTCCGGCCGGCCGGAGGGTCGTAGACCGGGAAATGATGACGGCCAAGCTCGATCTCAAGATTGCAGGCCTGGGCAATACGGTATGTGTTCTCCAGGGCCTGGGGACAGTGCGCGAACTCCCGGGCCATTTCCTCAGGAGGGCGATAGTACAGTTTGTCAGTATTAAAACGCATGCGCTTGCTGTCCTGGACGCAGGCATTCGTTTGGATGCAGAGCAGGATGTCATGGGCCTGAACATCGTCGGGGAGAAGATAGTGGCAATCGTTGGTGGCCACCAGGGGAAGATCACATACCTGAGCCAGATCGATGAGCCTGGTGTTGAGTTCGTCCTGTTCCGGTATCCCGTTGGCTTGCAATTCCAAATAGAAGCGGCCAGGGAAAAAACCGGTGTACTGAGCAACGGTTTCCTTGATTTCGGCAAGACTTTTCCCCTGCATGAGCTTGGCCGGAATTTCACCTTTTAAGCAGGCCGAGAGGGCAATGAGACCCTCATTCCACTGAGCCAGGAGCTCTTTGTCCACCCGGGGCTTATAATAAAAGCCGTCCAGGTTGGCCTGAGACACCAGTTTGATCAGATTGTGGTATCCCGCCTGGTTCTGGGCCAAAAGGACCAGGTGGTAGCCGGCTTCACTTGCGGAGCGGGCATCCTTGCGAGTGCGGTGAGTTGGGGCCACATAGACCTCACAGCCCACAATGGGCTTGATCCCATGGGACTTGGCCGTGGTATAAAAGTCAATGGCCCCGAACAGATTGCCGTGATCAGTGATGGCCGCAGCCGGCAGGCCAAAGTCTACAGCCTGGGCGCACAGATCGCGGACCTTGATCGCCCCGTCCAGGAGGCTGTATTCAGTGTGGCAGTGGAGATGAACAAAGTCGGGCATAGTATCGAAGTGTTGAGTGTTCAGCTTTGCCTCCGGCAAATCACAATATCATCTGGGCCGCCTTCCGGGCCAGGCGCAAAAGCTGGTGGGTGAAGCCGGCCTCGTTGTCATACCAGA
>JBKHIL010000252.1:0-3660 GCA_046538645.1 Desulfovermiculus sp. | reverse complement strand
ATTTTTCACAAAGTCATATCCCTGGAACCCAGCGCTGTCAACTGCCGGTCGGGCTCCTAAAGCCACAGCCTCTTCTGCACTTTTCAAAAAAGCTATTGGCTTGCTAAAGATTCTCTGGCTCCAAAAAAACTGGGCCTTTCCTGGTAGGGCTGGCCCTCTCCGAGGCCCAGCTCTTCAATCTTTGAAAGCCGCCGACCATCGGAGAGGCCTGGGCTAATAAAGCTCCATCCTCTTTTTTTGTCCCGGCGCTCTTAACTGGATGAGTAAAAGGGCCTGAGCCCCAAGAGCGGACGTTACGAAGGATGACCCTCGTAACGAAGAGTATTCAGATAAGGCACTATGCCCTCCCCAGTGCGGCTGCGTCTCTGAGTTCTTTTGCCGCCTCTTTAGGAGAGTCGGCTCCGCAGACAGCAGAAACAACAGCTATGCCTTCAGCACCGCCTGCAATGACCTGAGAGGCGTTTTGGGCATTGATTCCACCAATGCCCACAGCAGGAATATGTTTTGTGTGGCACAGCCAAGAAAGACCATCTAGGCCCAGGACCGGTTTGCTGTCTTTCTTGGTCTGAGTGGCGAAAACCGGGCCAATGCCCAGGTAGTCAACAGGGAGTTTCCGGGCTTCCTGGAGCTGGTCTTCGGAATTAATAGACAGCCCCAGGATGCGGTGGGGGCCGATAAGGGGACGGACATCGAGTGGATGCATGTCATCTTGGCCGACATGCACGCCGTCGGCGTCCACGGCCAAAGCCACCCCCACCCGGTCGTTGATGATCAACGGGATGTTGCGCCGGGCCAGAAAGCTTTTCATTTTTTTGGCCAAAGCGACCAGGTCCCGGGTGGGCATGGTCTTTTCCCGCAGCTGTACCAGACTCACCCCGCCCTGCACAGCCTGGTCCAGGACAGTGAAGATATCCCGGTCCCGGCAGTCGTTCTGGCTGATAACCAGGTACAATGAGTAGTCGATGGGAGATGGCATAAGTATATCCCTCTTCACACTCGGTTTCATCCTGAGCCGTCCTCTGTTGACAGGTTATCTGCCGGGCTCTAGAGTACATGCCAAGCTTCTCGATATCAACAATTGTGTTCAGTCCATAGTCGCAGAGCTCCTGTTTTCTCCAGAAGCAAAAATGCCAAGCATGGGGGAATGATACTTGATCCGTGTGTTTATTCTGAGCGTCTTCATCCTGATCTCCTTTGGAAGTGAGGTCTGGGCTGAAGAAACCCGGCTTTTGGATCTCCGCCTTGGTGTCCATGCAGGGGCCAGCCGGGTGGTTTTTGTCTGCCAAGGTTCCCGCCCAAAGAGCACAGGGCCGTTATCTGACTGCACCTATCCGGTCAGTTTTAAAAAACTGGTTGTGCCCAAAAATTGGGAAGCTTCCCAAATTCCTCACGGCTCGTTTTTTACGCAGATTGAACCTCCCCAGGGTGAATCAGGCCATACATTCGTCCTCCATACCAGCCACACAGACCTGTGGGTCGAAGAGGTGGTGCTCAAAGAAGATGAACAGCCCGGCCAGTACCGACTGATCCTGGATTTTTGGCCTCGGGACTGCAATGACGCCCCCAGTCTGGAGAATGTCTCAGACTGGCCAGCTTCACGGTCTGAACAGGACCGGAGCACCAAGCCCGAGGTCATATCTTCCCTGGACCAGGGAGAGCGCAGACAGGTGCGAACTGATATTGTGCTGGATGTGAGCTCCCAGGATGAGGACAAAGCTCTGGAATCAGAGCGGCAAACCACCATTAGCGGGTTCAGGGTGGGGGAACATCCTGATTATACCAGGGTGGTTATCGAGGCGTGGGGCCAGGAGCCGCAGGCCCTGCCTGAGGTGAGAAATAACGCCGTGCGTGTCGATTTTGAGTCCATAGATCTGCTCGTGCCTGAAGCTGTGCTGGAAAAGAAGTTGAAAGGCTTGGTTCAACAGGTTCGGGTGGCGGATAAGAGCATACACTTTGAATTGCAGCCTGGTACACACAAAGAACAAGCCCTTATTCTGGATACAGATCCGCCTCGCCCAGGGGCCTATCGTTTGGTCCTTGATCTGGCCAAAGATAGTGGGCCCCAAAAACAGACTGCAGGAGATGCTCCCAGAGCTCCGGAAAAGAGAGGAAATAAACAGGAGGCAAAAAATACAAGGCCTCAAAGATCAGCAGCAGAAAGACCTGAGAACACAAAACAAAAATCAACCGTGCGGACGGTAAGAATCGGCTCTATTCTGGCTGGTGCCGGGCCAGAGCTGAAAGAAGTTCTGGCCCGGGCCCGCACGGAGACCCGGGAACTGCTTGGGCAGGATTGGAGGCTTGACTTTGTCTGCCCCCAAGACTGGGTCCTGGACGGGGATCTGGCCGGAACTGAGGCTGTTTTGGCCTCTGCTGTCCAGGATCCGGACCTGGATATGCTTTGGATCTTCGGTCCCCTGGCTGTGTTGGCTGCCTCCAGGCTGAATCTTCAGTATTCCTTCCCGGTGATGGGAATGACTCTTTGGGATGTGCGGGATCTTGGCGTGAACTCTCAGCCGGGGCAGAATGAATCTGAAAAATCTCTGGTTTTGGTCAGCCAGCACAAGCGCATTCTGCGTGACCTGGAGCACATGCAAAACCTTTTCGCTCCTGAAAGGGTCAGGATCCTCGTTCCATCCGGTGTGTTGCGCTCTGTGCCCCAGATGCAAAAAAAACTGGAGCAAGGAGGTCGAGAACTAAATATTGACATCAGTGTGACCGGGGTATCTGATTTTGATTCACCCATTTCAATAGCTCAGAAGTGCAGGGAGTCGATCCCGGTTTATGTCGGTCCTGGTCTGGGGCTCTCACCGCCCCAGCTAAAAGAGTTGTTTACGCATTTGGGGAAGAGGCATATTCTCACTTTTTCTGCCGCCGGCCACCGGGATGTAACCATCGGAGCCTTGGCCGGGGCCAGACCGGAACTCGCTGTGCAGCTGTCCCGACGTATAGCCCTAAACACCCGGGATCTGCTGACTGGAGGGAAGGCTGATACTTTGTCCACCACTTTGAATGTGGTGGACAGGCTGAAGATCAATGCCCGGACCGCCCGGGATGTGGGCTGGAATATTGGCCTGGAAACCTCTTTGCAGGCCGGGATTTTGCACGCCGGAGCTCCTGATGACCTGGACGGCAGAGATCTGCCCCGTCCCGAACTGAGCATAGAGCAGGCCATGCGTCTGGCCGCGCAGGCCCATCCCGGTGTGGACCGGATGGAGGCTGAAGCGGACTCAGCCCGGGCCAGGTCCGGTCAGGCTGCCGGAGGCCTCTGGCCTCAGATAGAGGCCAGGGCTCGATCCAGGCGTATAGATGCAGACCGGGCCGAGGCCTCCCTGGGCCTGGTTCCGGAATCCCGGACTTCGGGCGCTGTTTCCTTACAGCAGATGATTTTTGACGATTCCGTGATCAGTGACTATCGCTCCAGCCGGCACAGCGCCAGACGCCAGGATCTGCTGGCTGAGGCTGAACGCCTGGATGTCATGCATCAGGCCGGAAGACACTACTATGCCCTTCTGCAGGCCCGGGCCATGTACCGCATCGAGCAGCAGAATCTGGAAACGGTCCGCGATAATCTGCATTTGGCCAAGGTCCGGCGCAAGGCCGGGCATTCCGGTCCAGAAGATGTACTGCGCTGGGAAACACGGGAAACCAGGCAGCTGG
>JBKHIL010000251.1:0-3668 GCA_046538645.1 Desulfovermiculus sp. | reverse complement strand
AGCGCCCTCAGCTGGAATCAGCCCTGGACCGGGCTGTAAAACAAACCTTGGCCGAGGTCCGCGCAAAACTCCCCGCCCTGGCCGGGGAAAGTCTGCTCCGCCTGATTCGCTTTGCCCTGACCCGTCTGCCTGATCCGGACAAACCGCCGGGACTTCACTTATGCGCCGATCTTGACTCACTTCCTCAAGCTGCAAGCTCCTGCCTCTCCCAGTGGCAAGGACTGGTCCGGTTTTGTCTCACTGACGGCAGGACCATCCGAAAGCAGGCCAATAAAAACCTGGGCTTTCCCCCGCCCAGCGGGAGCAAGGACCCGGAAACCAAGGCCCTGCTCCAGGAAATGAAAGAAGAATTTTCTGCCTGCATGCAGGCCCTGTCTTCAGTGCCGGGCCTGGAAGCCAGGCTGGCAGAAGTCCTCACCCTGCCCCATCCGGAATACACCCCTGAGCAATGGTCGGTTCTGGAGGCCTTGTTCGATGTCTTGCGCCTGGCCGTAGGCCATTTGCACCTTGCCTTTCAAGACCAGGGGGAAGTGGATTTTGCAGAAATCACAGCCCGAGCCAGGCAAGCCCTGGGTTCTCCCCAGGAACCCACTGATCTGGCCCTGATCCTGGACAACCGCATCCAGCACCTGCTCATTGACGAGTTTCAGGACACCAGCATCTCCCAGATTCTTCTGCTCCAAGCCCTGACCGCCGGATGGACCCCTGGGGACGGACGTACTTTTTTTGCTGTGGGCGATCCCATGCAGTCCATTTATGGCTTTCGGGAGGCAGAGGTCGGCCTTTTTCTCCAGGCCAGACAACAGGGTCTGGGAGACATCCCCCTCACTCCCCTGACCCTGTCTGTCAATTTCCGCTCTCAGTCTGAAATTGTGGACTGGGTGAACCAGGCCTTCCCCGAGGTCCTGCCCCAAACGGAAGATCCCTTGACCGGCAGTGTGCCCTATTCCCCGTCTCAGGCCTTTCTGCCCCCGGACGACAGCCCGGCCGTAAGCATACACCCTTTTTTCGACAACGGGTATGAACTGGAGGCGGAAACCGTCCTGGCCCTGGTCCAGGAATCCAAAGAAAAAAAACCGGACCAAATCATCGCTGTCCTGGTCCGCAGCCGGCCCCACCTGCAGGCCATTATTCCGGCTTTGAACCGGGCCGGGCTGTCCTTTCAGGCCCAGGACATCGATCCCTTGAGCCAGCGCCCCGTGATACAAGATTTATGCGCCCTGACCAAGGCCCTGCGCCATCCCGGGCACAACCTGGCCTGGCTGGCCGTTCTTCGGGCCCCGTGGTCCGGCCTGGAACTGGCTGACCTGGCCCTGATCAGCCCGGACAAGGATCAGGAAGCGATCCTTACCCGCCTGCAGCAAAGTGAGGTTATCTCCAAACTCAGCCCCCACGCCCAAGCCAGTCTGGACCGGCTGCTGCCCATCCTGCACCACGCGGTCCACCACCGGGACCGGACCGGGGTCCGGAGGCAGGTGGAAGCCTGCTGGCAGGCCCTGGGCGGTCCGGACTGCCTGCACTCTGTACGGGACCGCCAGGACGCGGAAGCATTTTTTTCCCTCTTGCAGGAACGCTTTGATCCTGCACCCCACACCGTGATAGACGAGCTGGATGCAGCCGTGAGCAGGCTGTACTCTTCTACAGACACCCGGGCCGACTCCGGCCTGCAGATCATGACCATCCACAAGGCCAAGGGCCTGGAGTTCGACACAGTCATCCTTCCGGGCCTGGGCCGGGCTCCCCGTCCGGACGAGCAGCAGCTCCTGGCCTGGCTGGAACGCTCCGGACCGGACGGCAGAAGCGATCTTCTTCTGGCCCCCAGGACCGGGACTGGAGAGGGAAAAGATCCCATCTATGCCTATATCCGGCATCTGACACAGAGCAAAAGCCGGCACGAAGACGGCCGCCTCCTGTATGTGGCTGCCACCCGGGCCAAAAAGTGCCTGCACCTTTTGGGGCACACCACCCGAAATGAAAAAGGGCTCCGCCCGCCCGCCTCCGGGTCTTTACTGTCCGCTTTATGGCCGGCTGTGCAGGAGGAATTTGAACAAGCATCTGGAAAATTATCGCGATATGAAAGCTCAAGAAAAGATTCGAACTTAGCCTCTCCAGACCAGATCCTGCGCCGCTTGAGTTCAGACTGGCAGCCCCCGCAATTTGCACCCGGGCTTTCCCCCGCTCCACCCGGTGAGGTGGACCAGGAAGAGGAAGACATTGTTTTTGACTGGGCCGGGGAGGCTGTCCGCTGCGCCGGAACCTGCGTCCACGGCTGGCTATTGATTATGGCCAGACAAGGATTAAAAGAATGGGACGTGCAAAAAGTGCACAGCCTGCGGCACATTTTTGCCCTTCAGCTTTCCTGGTTGGGGGTCAGAGAGCCGGACATTGAGCAAAGCACGGATCTGGTCCAAGAGGCCCTGGGAAATACCCTGGGCCAGAATTTGGGGCGCTGGATCCTGGCCTCACGCCCACAGGTTGAAAACGAGTATGCCCTCAGCGGCCTGGTCCGGGGCCGACTCGTGTCCGTGGTCATAGACCGGACCTTTGTGGACAAAAATGGCACACGCTGGATCATCGATTATAAGACCAGCCGGCACGAAGGAAAAGATGTGCAGGGGTTTTTAGACCGGGAAAAATTACGCTACCAGGGCCAAATGGAAACATATGCCCGGTTGTTTCAAGCGAGAGAGCAAAGACCCATCCGTCTCGGACTGTACTTTCCCCTGCTCTCCGGCTGGCGGGAATGGACATTCTGGCCCTGAGTTTGCATGAAATTCAAAATGAGGAAAATCTCTTATCACGGAGGCAGTCATGATCCGAAAGTATGCACTTCTTATTGTCACCGCACTTGCACTTCTTTGCATTCTGGCCTGCGGTCAGGATGATGAAGAGAGCACACAAGCTGTAGAGGAATCCAAGGAAGCGGCTGAGTCAACCAAAGATGCTGTACAAAAAAAGGGCTCGGAATTTTTGCAAAAGGCCCAGGAACAATATCAAACCCTGGAATCTCAAATCCAGGACCTCGCTTCCCAGGCCCAAAACAGTACCGAGGATGAAGTTCAGTCCGGACTCCAGACTCTGCAGGAGCAAAAACAGGAGCTGGATGAAAAAATGGAAGAACTTACACAAAACGGACAAGATATGGACGAAGAAAATCAACAGGAGATCCGGGATACCCTGGATTCCATGCAGGGGCAGATTGAGAAGCTAAAGGATAAACTGAACTCCTCTTCCAGGACAGAAGGCTGAAGACTGGAAGCTGCTCTTACTGTGTGCTCGATCCCTGGAACGCCTCTTTATTATCGTTCCGGCCATCCTCTTGGTTGCCATGCTGTATAGCTGTACCCAGACGTCACTGCCAAAAGTCGCTTCATGTTAACTTTTGATACAACGTTGAGCTATAACTTCTTGTTTTTACTGACCTTTGACGCCTGATCACGCCATGGCGTGACTGATCTCTGGCGAGTGCAAAAAATGTTTTTGCACTCGCATCTCCCCAGGCCTCAGCCAGTCCACCTGAGGTTGGCCAAAGCCACAAGAGACTTGCCGACAAGAAGAAACACCTCAACCCGAGGGGCGAGTGAACGTTTAATTATGAAAACAATCTAGCTCTGGGTATATACCCGGGGCTAGATTGTTTGCGCTGCCTCAAAAAGCCCTTCAGCCAG
>JBKHIL010000250.1:0-3678 GCA_046538645.1 Desulfovermiculus sp. | reverse complement strand
ATGGCCACGATCAGACCCCTGGACTGGACTTCCTTGATTTTTTCAGCTTTGTCCTTGGGCAGAACTTCGGCGAAGTAGTCGTCCAGGCCGATTTCCTCTGCCACCCATTTGGCCACTTGTCTGTTGTCCCCGGTGAGCATCATGCACTGGATGCCCATTTGCTTGAGTTTGGAGATGGCCTGCTTGGATTCCTCCCGGATAATGTCCGCCAGGGCCACGGCGCCTTTGAGCTCTTCATCAATCAGGACGAAGACCACGGTCTTGCCCTGGGAGTTGAAGGTCTCGATCCGCTCGTCCTGCATGTCAATGCCGTTTTCCTTGAGATAGCCGGGGCTGACCACCTTGATCTCCTTGCCGTTCACCTTGCCCTGGGCGCCCTTGCCGGGTATGGACTGGAAGCCCTCCACTTGTGGCGGTTTCTCCACCGAGGCCGCGATGCCCTTGGCGATGGGGTGCTCAGAATGGGTCTCAATGCTGCGGCGTAGCTGAGCAGTTCTTTTTCGCCCCATCCTTCCGAGAAGGCGATCGTGTCGGTCACTCCGAATTCCCCTTTGGTCAGGGTGCCTGTCTTGTCAAAGACAATGGCCTGGATGTTGCGCCCCCTCTCGAAAGCGGCCCGGTCCCGGATCAGCAGGCCGTTCTTGGCCGACAGGGCCGTGGAAACGGCCACCACCAGCGGGACAGCAAGACCCAGGGCATGGGGGCAGGTAATGACCATGACCGTCACGCTCCGTTCCAGGGAGAATGCGAAATCCATGCTCATCACGCCCAGCCAGACAGTCAGGGTGACGGCCCCGGCGGTCAAGGCGATGATCGTCAGCCAGAAGGCGGCCCGGTTGGCCAGGTCCTGACTCCTGGACTTGCTCTGCTGGGCCTGCTCCACCAGCTCGATCATCTGGGACAGGAAAGAGTCCTTGCCCGTCTTCTGGACCTCTGTGGTCAGAGAGCCTTCGCTGTTGATCGAGCCACCGATGACCTTGGAGCCGACCTTCTTGGGCACCGGTTTGGACTCCCCGGTCAGCATAGCCTCGTTGACCGCGCTTTCCCCTTCGATCACCTCTCCGTCCACCGGCACCTTTTCTCCCGGCTTGATGAGCACCTTGTCCCCAGACTGGAGTTCTTCGATGGAAACGTCTTTGGTGCTGCCGTCCTCCATGACCTTGTGGGCATCAGAGGGCATGAGCCTGGCCAGCTCTTCCAAAGCCCTGGAGGCCCCCATGACCGACTTCATCTCGATCCAGTGTCCCAGGAGCATGATGTCGATCAGGGTGGCCAGCTCCCAGAAAAAGACCTTGCCGGCCAGGCCGAAGACGACCACGCTGCTGTAGGCATAGGCCGTGGTAATGGCCACGGCGATCAGGGTCATCATTCCCGGGTGTTTCTTCCTCAGCTCATCAAAGAGGCCTTTGAGAAACGGCCAGCCGCCGTAAACAAAGACGAACGAGGCCAGAGCCCACAGGACATACATATCACCCGGAAAACCAAAGGCCTGCTTGAAGCCCAGAAAGGCCTGAATCATGGGCGACAGGATCAGAATGGGGATGGTGGCTGCTACGGATATCCAGAACCGCTTTTTGAAATCGGCCACCATGTGCGCATGGTGATCGCCGCCATGATGACTTCCATGGCCTTGATGCCCTTTGCCTGCCTTGTGATCTTTGTGTTGCGTTTCGCTGTGGTCTTTTCCCATGTCATGTTGCCCATGGCCTGACATGTCATGGGATGCATGATGATCTTGCTGTCTATTGGTCTGCTGGTGTTCAGCCAAGGTTTGTTCCTCATTGTTTCCTGTATTTCCATTTACTCAACCCAGATAGTGGACTCAATGCTGCCGGAAGTTGATAATCAAGAGTGACTATCCGCCAAGAAGTTGGAATATTATGAGATGATCTCAAAAAGAATTCCAAAAAAAGCCTTGGCATGGGTGATTTATCGGTGAGATCTTGCAACAGATCTGTACATGGACTGATCATCTTCAGTATCATTACATGCTTCACACCGGTAGCTGGCTTGGCCGTCCAGGATCGCCAGGCTCCAGCCCGGCACTTCTCTCTCTTTCTCTTCTCTTCTTTATACTGGATCAAACTGGTGGCCGCCACTAGAGGCTGGGCTGACATCTGACCGCCTGGTCCTATGAGCTTAAGGCTCTGTATAAAATATATACAGCCTCAGGGTCATCTTGGTTAAAAACTATACGTAAAAAGTATGTTTTTTGAGGTAAAAAACCATGTTTTTTTGATAAAAAGGATGTCATTACAGGACACTACAAAATAAAGGCTTTTTGGCACATCGATTGCTTCGAGGAGTGCAAGTCCAGGCAACTCCATCCTTGTACATTTTAAGTATAGAGAAAAGACATGACACAGCTTTTTGATACCTTCAGCACTTTTTTCTGCCCCAGCATTCAATCCCACGGCCCGGGAGGTGGTTTTTTCGGCCAATGGCCCCACATGATGCCCTTTGGCGGGTTCTTTTTCTGGATTCTGATCATCCTGGCGGTGATCATCCTTATTGTTGTGCTCTCAAAAATCCGAAGCTCAGAAACGGCCGGATATTCTCCAGGCCGAGAAACTCCGCTGGATATCCTCAAGAAGCGTTATGCCCGAGGCGAATTGACCAAGGAAGAATTCGATCGGATGAAGCAGGACCTTGAATAAGAGAGGTCTTCAGTTTACTGGGGGAAACCTATGGACCGCAGATCTTTCATTCAATTTTTGGCCGCCTTGGGCGCGACCACGTCATCAGGCTTCATTTGGCCACGCCAGGTCATAGCTGCACAGCCGGACCTGGAGGTTGACCTCAAGGCGGTCCAGGACAGGGTGCCTCTCTTTTCCGGGCCACCAACCGATGTCTGGCGACTTAAAGGACAGGTGCTTCATGGAGACCACTGGCAGCTTCAGAATTCGGAAAACAGCTGGTTGGGGCCGGCTTTTCGAGTCCAAAAAGGTCAGAGAAAGCAGCAGATGGAGCCTCTGACCCAGAGTAAAGCCCAGCAGCTTGCTGATGATTATGACGTTTCTTACGCCAAGCCGCAAAGACCGCCAAGAAGGAAAATGCATTTTACGTTGCGCTCTTGAGGTTCTGCGAGAGGCAAATTTTTTTGATGGCTTCAGGTGTCACTGCTTTTTGTTAAAGAGAGGAGCATCTCTGTCGGAAGTGACCTGGCAAAATGTTGATCATTGGAAAGGAAAAGGTCCACATGCGCATGTAATCCCGAAGCTATTATCAGACTGTCCATGGTCCGTAGGGTTTCCCAGTTCACCCTTTGATCTCTGCCCACCAAATCAAGTACATCTGAGGTAATATGCTGGCAAATGGAATTGGGAAAATTGGTCAAATAATCCTTAACTGCTATAGCGGCTTCAATCATGCCGGCTCGAAGCGGCCCCTGCATGACCTCGGATATCGAGAGAATGGAAATGACAGCTCGGCCCCCTCCTTCCTCGACCAAAGAAAATACTTCCCGGGCCAATGAGCAGTAGGGCTCGATTTCCTCAGTCAAGTATATGATAATATTACTGTCTATGAGAACCTTTTTGCCTGTAAGAGCCTGCTTCAAAGCTCTGATTTGATCACCTGCCATCTCGTTCTTTCCGTTCTTGGTCTACAAATCTTTCCACCGCCTCTGGCGTATCTCCTATGCTCCTGCGCGTTGCCCCGGTCAGTTTTTGGGTAAAG
>JBKHIL010000249.1:0-3682 GCA_046538645.1 Desulfovermiculus sp. | reverse complement strand
TTTCGAGGAGTTTGATCGTATGACAACACAGCACATGCCCAGCCTGAAAATCGGAGGACTGACCGCACAGGTTCCCATTATTCAAGGCGGGATGGGCATAGGCATTTCAGGAGCCGGCTTAGCCTCGGCTGTAGCTAATGAGGGTGGCGTGGGCGTCATTTCCGCCGTCGGGCTCGGCATGCTGGAATCCGCGTCCCGCACCCACTATGGACAGACCAACCAGCAGGCATTGATCCGCGAGATTCGATCCGCGCGCCAAAAAACCTCCGGGATCATAGGAGTAAACATCATGGTCGCCCTTTCTGACTATGATACCCTGGTCCTGGGGGCAATAGACGAAGGCGTGGACATTATCTTTTTGGGAGCCGGACTCCCCCTGCATTTCCCCGAGGCTCTGCCCCCGGAGCGGATGCGCTCCATGCACACCAGAGTCGTGCCCATTGTCTCTTCAGCCAAAGCGGTCAAACTTATTCTCAAGTACTGGAGCAAACGCTTCCAGCGGATTCCGGACGGTTTCGTGGTCGAAGGCCCCATGGCCGGTGGTCACCTTGGATTTACTCCGGAGCAGATCGATGACCCTGATTTTGCACTGCATCGTCTGGTTCCGGATGTCGTGTCAGCTGTCGCCCCTTATGAACAAAGTTCGGGTCAGCGTATCCCAGTGATTGCTGCCGGTGGAGTGTACACCGGCTGGGATATTCGTGATTTTCTCCAGCTTGGAGCCAGCGGAGTCCAAATGGGAACCCGTTTTGTGGCCACCCATGAATGCGATGCCAATATTCGATTCAAAGAGGCCTTTGTCCAGGCCAGGCAAAAAGACCTGACTATTATTCAAAGCCCGGTAGGCCTCCCGGGGCGGGCCATAAACAACCAGTTTCTGCGCGACGTTGCCAGCGGTCAGAAAAAGCCCTTCACCTGTCCCTGGAAGTGTCTCAAGAGCTGTGACTATACTACCTCGTCCTATTGTATCGCCTGTGCCTTGAACCAGGCCCGGGCCGGCAGGCTCAAGCACGGCTTTGCCTTTGCCGGGGCCAACGCCTGGAGAGTGGATCGGATCATGTCTGTACATGAACTCATGAACATCCTGAGAGAAGAATACAGGGCGGCCTGCGCAAAATCTGAGTTGAGCATGGCCTAAGGATCCGGTGAGCCGCCCCATGCCCCCATGTCTTTCTTGGGGGCTTTCTCTGTGGCAGCCTACGTCGTCTGATCAGGTCCCAATCCCTGCATGACCTCCTCCAGAATACTCAGGCAGGTATCAATTTCATGGGCATTGACGGTCAAGGGCGGACAAAATCGCAAGCTGTTTTCCCCGCATCCTAAAAGCAAGAGCCCTTTTTCAAAACAGCCTCGTATCACTTCATTTCGCCACTGGATTGCTTTTTCTTTTTTCTCCCGGTCCCGAACCAGCTCCACGCCGACCATAAGGCCCAATCCGCGCACATCCCCGATGCATTCAAAGGACTCCTGCAATCTTTTCAACCCGTATTGGAGCCGTTCGCCCTGCTCTTTGGCATTGGTCATCAACTCTTGTTCCAGGAGATCTATGGTGGCCAGAGCTGCCTGACAGGAGATGGGGTTTCCTCCAAAGGTCGAGGCGTGTGATCCAGCTTCCCAATCCATGATTTTGGCCGGTGCTATGACTGCCCCCAAAGGCATGCCGGAGGCAATTCCTTTGGCCAGGGCAATGATGTCCGGAGCCACCCCAAAATGGTCCATGGCCATCATCCTGCCGGTCCGGCCCATGCCGGACTGCACCTCATCAGCCACATACAGGATGCCGAACTCGCGGGCCAGCTCGGCCATGCGGGCATGAAACTCTGCAGGAGGCACGATGTAGCCGCCTTCGCCCTGGATGGGCTCCACGAAAATGGCCGCTACTTCCTCTGGAGGGACTGTGGTCCGGAACAGTGTCTCTCGTACCCAGCGCACACATTCCAGATCACAGGCCGGATAGCTTACATTGTACGGGCAGCGGTAGCAGTAAGGATACGAGATATGGGTTATCCCCGGGACCAGCGGATTATAGTGGCTCCGTTGGACCGCCTTGCTGGCAGTCAAAGACAAGGCCCCCATGGTCCGGCCGTGAAACGCGCCGAAAAAGGCGAGATTGAGCTCCCTTTTGGTATGATGACGGGCCAGCTTGAAGGCGGCTTCAATGGCCTCTGCTCCTGAGTTACCGAAATATACTTTTTGCGGGCTTTCTGCAGAAACCAGTGAAGCCAGTCTCTCGGCGAGCTCAATCTGTGGAGCATAATAAAAGTCTGTGCCGGACATATGAATGAGCCTGTCGGCCTGATCTTTTATGGCCTGGACCACCCGGGGATGGCAGTGGCCGGTGGCACATACGGCGATTCCAGCTGTAAAGTCGAGGAAGACATTGCCGTCCACATCATGCATCCATACCCCTTTGGCCTTACTGGCCACAAATGGATATGCCCGGGTATAGGAGGGTGACACAAATTCCTGGTCTGTATCGATCATGGCCGAAGCCCTGGGACCAGGCAAAGCCGTCTTGATTTCCGGTAAGCGCATTCTTGCCTCCCTGTATAGGTTGTGTGTATGCTGGTGCACACTGCGTGATCTGAGCCTGTGTGTGAGTTGATGAATCCTTATCAATCAGTTATTGATTCTTCCTGAGTCGAATCAAAATGTTACAAATTACCATGGCCTTTTCCAGCTCTGGGGTCAAGATATGAGGCCCCAACTTCTTTCTTGACAGAAGCGTTAATGCTGGATACCCCTTCTTGCTCCTTTAAAAAGAGGCAGGAAGAAAAATTCCAAATATATGCGAGTAGCAAAACAAAAGTCCAAAGCAAGGAGGTTGCATGGACACCATTCCCATTTCAGTTGAAGGTTTCAACAAGCTCCGTCAGGAACTTGAAGAGCTCAAAAAAGAACGTCCGGAAGTGATCCAGGCCATCAAGGAAGCCCGGGAGGAAGGAGACTTGCGGGAAAATGCCGGATATGACGCCGCGCGGGAAAGGCAGGGCATGCTCGAGGCGCGCATAAATTTTATAGAATCCCGGCTGCCGAAGTGTGATGTCATTGATATCCACAGCATGAATGGAAGCAAGATTGCTTTTGGGGCTACTGTAGAAATTGAAGACATTGACACTGAGGAGAGGAAACGGTTTACCCTGCTCGGGCCTGATGAAGCAGACTACAAAAAAGGAAGTATTTCGGTTCACTCTCCTTTAGCCCGGGCTTTGCTGGGAAAGGAGGAGGGTGATGATGCCGTGGTGGACGCCCCCCGCGGAAAGATAGACTATGAAATAATCTCTGTTGAATACAATGGCTTTCCCCCGGCGCACTTTGACTAAACACTCAGGACTCAAGACCCCAAAAAAAAACCGCCCCTAGGGGCGGTTTTTTTAAACATCCTGCCACTTTATGATTGGCAGAAGAAAGCGGGAATCTAGGTCCGGGGACGAGCCTCATTGACCTTGAGGTTCCGGCCTTCGAAACTGGTTCCATCCAAGCTCTGCATTGCCGCATCGGCTTCACTCGCAGGCATCTCCACAAAAGCGAACCCGCGTGATCTTCCGGTTTCCCTGTCAGTAATCAGATTCACTGATTTGACCTCGCCGAACTGGCTGAACAGTTCTTGAATGTCGTCTTCAGTAGACTGAAAGGCCAGATTCCCAACATACATCTTCTTGATCATAACTTTACTACTCCC
>JBKHIL010000248.1:0-3695 GCA_046538645.1 Desulfovermiculus sp. | reverse complement strand
AACGTCTGCCCCCGGACCTCCATCCTTTTGCCCGTGAGGTGCTCCATGAACTTGAGTTTTCTCTTTGAGTTGAGCATCGCTCTGTTGTACTTTCTGGCCTCGGTGCTCTACGTAGCCGGAGTCCTGGGGGCCAACACCCGGCTCAAGCAGGTGGCTCTGGTCTGGCTCGGGCTTGGCTTTATCCTGCACAGTTTTGATCTGATTTTGAACCTGATTGCCAATCCCGCTTTTGCCGCAACTCAGGGCCAATTCTACATAAGCCTTCTGGCCTGGACCTTTCTTTTGCTCTATAATCTCCTGTGGTGGAGACTGCAAATCCAGTTTCTGGCCCTGACCGCCGCTCCTTTGGCCCTCATCCTTTTTTCCTCTTCCATGCTGGTCCAGGTCCCGGACCTGGCAATACCGGCCCAGCTCAGCGGCCTGTGGTTCAGCCTGCATGTGGCCGCCCTGTTTGTGAGTATCGCTCTCCTGGCCATGGCCTTCGGGGCAGGGATCTGTTACCTGTATGTGGACGGTCAGATCAAGCACAAGAGCAAGCCAGGCAGATTTCGCCGCGACTTTCCGGCTTTGCTCAACTGCGACCGGGTCAATCACTGGGCTGTAAGCGCAGGCTTTCCCTTGTTTACCATCGGTATGCTGGCCGGATTCTTGTGGGCCGACTTTACCTGGGGGCAGGCCTTTTCCTGGGATCCCAAGGAAGTGGCCAGTGTGATCATCTGGTTTTTGTTTGCCTATCTCTTTCATCAGCGCCTGGCCCTGGGCTGGAAGGGACGCAAGCCGGCCACCCTGGCTTCCTGGCTTTTTGTCCTCTGCCTGGTGTCCATGGCTGCAATCAACTTTTTTCTGCCAACCCATCACAGCTTTCGGCCCTGATCCATGTCTCAAGAAATCATTCTGGTAGGACTCAATCACCGCACCGCACCAGTAGATATCAGGGAACAGTTCGCCCTGCCGGATACCGGACCGCGGGAACTGGCTCTGTTCGGAGCCCACAGCCCTGTGCAGGAAGCCCTGACCATATCCACCTGCAACCGGGTGGAGGTCCTGGCTGTGGTGGACAGCGGGCAGCATCCGGTCACTCCCATTGTATCTGCATGGTCCACTCTGTGCGGCCGGGATCCTGCCCTTCTGTCCCAGCATATTTATACCTTCCAGGGTGTTGAAGCAGTCAAGCACATATTCCGGGTCGCTTCCAGCCTGGATTCCATGGTCGTGGGCGAGCCCCAGATCCTGGGCCAGCTCAAGCAGGCCTACCGCCAGGCCGTAGAACAGGGAACCACCCGGACGATTATCAACCGCTTGATGCACAAGGCCTTTTCTGTGGCCAAACGGGTGCGCAGCGAAACCCGCATTGCTCAGAGTGCAGTGTCCATCAGCTTTGCCGCTGTAGAGCTGGCCAGAGAGATCTTCGGCGATCTCTCGCAGCAGCGGGCCTTGCTCATTGGAGCCGGGGAAATGGCTGAGCTGGCCGCCACCCACCTCCTCAACTCTGGTCTGAGCCGGCTCGTGGTGGCCAACCGGACCTTAAGCCGGGCCCAGGAGCTGGCCGAACGCTTCGAGGCCCGGGCCATTTCCTACTGCGACCTCCACTCTCATCTGCCCGCAGCGGATATCATTATCAGCTCTACCGGGGCCACTTTGCCCATCCTCCACGCCCGGGACATGCAGCCCATCCTGAAACAGCGCAAAAACAGGCCCATGTTCTTTATCGACATCGCCGTCCCCCGGGATATCGACCCGGACGTAAACCAGCTGGACAATGTCTATTTGTACGACATTGACGACTTAAAAGGGGTGGTGGAGGAAAACATGGCCCAGCGTCGGGAGGAAGCCGGTCTGGCCCAGGAGATTGTGGACCAGGAAGTGGACAAGTTTCAGGATTGGCTGAACTCACTGGAATTGACCCCGACCATTGTTGATCTCCTGCACCAGGGCGAATGTCTGGCCCGCAAGGAGGCGGAACGGACTCTCAAGCGTCTTGGACCGGATGTGGCCCCGGAAATGGAACAGGCAGTGCATACCCTGGCCCAATCCATAGCCAGGAAACTCTACCACCCGGCCATCTCCTTTCTCAAGCGCAGGGGCCAGGAACAGGACCAGGCCCAGTACTACGTCTCTCTGACCAGACGCATGTTCGATCTGGACCAGGACCCGATTCCGAACGACGCCCACGCAGGGAAAAAGAAAAATTCCCGCTCATGATATCTTAAGGATACCGATATGCGCTCGTACATGATTGATGAAATGCTTCCCGGGCAGGTTGAACAGCTCTCTTTTCACCTGCAGGAAAGAGTCGGCCCCGGTCCCATGCAGGGAATCCTCTGGTTTGAGCTGCCCCAGGACATGCTGAGTCCCAGGCAGCAAGAACACATGTCGTCGTGCGGGCCTTTCCTGCTCAGCCTGGAGACCGGATCCACCTGGATCAAACTGGAGCTCCTGGTCCGGGCCAGACAGACTTTCCGCTGCGACTGCATCGGCTTCGCCACCGCCGAGCAAAGGGCCTACGGTATCAACATGGTGGATGCAGCCATCCGGGAGCTGGGGCTTGGGGTCTAAGACCATCATGTCTGATCTCTCCCTGCAAAAGCTCCCCCCCAGGTGGGCCCGTTTCTGCCTGAATATTTCATCCTTTGTTTCCCGTGAGCTGGGATTGAGCTTATCCGGATCCACCGTCTTGCTCTCTGTATCCAGGGGAGTAGATTCCACCGCCCTGCTTCTTTGGGCCAGCTTGACCCTGCCCCGGCTGGACACCAAGCTCAAGGCCGTCCACCTCAACCACGGTCTGCGCCCGGAAGCCGATGCCGAGGCCGCTTCTCTGCACTCTCTGTGTCAGGACCTGCATATCGATCTCTCTCAGGGCCGTACAAATGTCTCCACCTATGCCCGGCGCCGTAATCTGGGCCTGGAAGAAGCCGGGCGCACCCTGCGCTACCGTTTTTTGTCCCGTACAGCCCACAAGCTCGGAGCCGGCTTTGTGCTCACTGCCCACCACCTCAACGATCTGGCTGAAGACATGCTCATGCGCCAGATCCGGGGCACCGGCTGGCCGGCCCTGGCCGGGATGCCGGCCTGGAATCCGGCATCCAGAATCCTGCGCCCTTTTCTGCTCACCCCAAAGCAGGATCTGGCTGATTTTGTCCAGGCCTGTGGCCATACCTGGCAGGAAGACAGCTCCAACCAGAATCTTTACTTTACCCGCAACCGGATCCGGCAGAGAATCCTCCCGTTGCTTGTGCAGGAAAATCCGTCCTTTTTACACCAAACAGCCGATCTGTGGCGTCAGGCCCGGGTGGATAGACAATACTGGGATCAGGATCTTCAGGAACACCTCGCCTGTGAACTTACTCTGCCTCAGGGCATCCTCCTTCCAGCCCAGCGGTTGAACCATCTCCATCCAGCCCAGCGCCTGCGCTGGTATCGAAATGTTCTGGACCGCCTCGGTCCCGGTCAGGTCCTGGCCAACACCCTCTTTCAGGTGGATCGGGCCTGGGAGATGCGGACCTGGAGCAAACGCTTCCAGTTTCCGGGAAACAAAGAGATCCGGATAACTCCTCAGGGCATGGTCTGCCAGGGCTCGCCCCAGCCCCCTGCACGATGATTTTGTTCTCAGGTGTAAGGCACCAGAAGTGTTCTGGTTTTAAGTGTTCAGGGCCGCCGCTGGCAGGCTTGTTATCTGTTATCAGTTATTTGTTATC